>CAMFLG010000021.1 GCA_945957495.1 uncultured Pseudorhodobacter sp.
GCCGTTACCCGTCCATCCGCAACCGTCACGTTGAAGCACCCGCAGACGGCGGAAATATCCTGATCAAAGCGTTTGGAAAGCTTGTAGCAGCGCAGGGCAGGCGCCGTTTCAGGCATCGACACCCCGGCGACAAATTCGCCGGGCAGGCGATCCTGCTTGCGATAATCGAGGAAGAAATCCTCCAGTGGCAGGCTGCGCATCTGGTCGCCGCGGCGCAGATGTAAGCTCGCCCCCAGCGCGATCAGTGCCGGTGGGCCGTCCCCGATGGGCGAGCCGTTGGCGATATTGCCGCCGATGGTGGCGGCGTTGCGCACCTGTTCGCTGGCATAGCGGCGCAGCATTTCGGCAAAGGACGGCATCGCCCCGGCCACCGCCTGCCGCAAGGCGTTGATGGTGACGCCCGCGCCGATGTGCAACTGCCCGCCCTGCCGTTCGATCTGTTGCAGATCGCGGATGCCGTTCAGAAACGCCACCGGGGCCAGATCACGCAGCATCTTCGTCACCCACAGGCCCACATCCGTCGCCCCGGCGATCAGCGTCGCATCGGGGTTCTGCACATACCAGTCGGCCAATTCGTCCGAACTGCTGGGCCGGAACGCGCCAGAAACCTCTGCCGACAAACCCGCCAGCGCCGCCGCATCCGTTGTCATCCACGCGGGCACCGGCTCTTCCTGAACCGCCTCGGCGGCGCGGATGATCGGGGCGTAGCCGGTGCAACGGCACAGATTGCCCGCCAGAACCGTATCATGATCCGTGCGGCCCTGCGCATGTCCCACTGCCATCGACACGACAAAACCGGGCGTGCAAAACCCGCATTGGCTGCCGTGATGATCCACCATCGCCTGCTGCACCGGATGCATTTCTCCGCCGGGGCCCGCGATGCCTTCGACCGTGCGCACGGCTTTGCCCGCCAGTTGCGGCAAGAACAGGATGCAGGCGTTCAGCGCGCGCGACCCGTCTGCATCCGTCACCATCACCGTGCAGGCGCCGCAATCGCCCTCGTTGCAGCCCTCTTTCGTGCCGCACAGGTTCTTTTCCTCGCGCAGCCAATCCAGAAGAGTCCGCGTCGGGGCTTCACCCGAAACGCGGACCGGCGCTCCGTTCAACAGAAACGCGATTTCGGTCATGTCTTGTTCCTGCCGCGGTCTTCCCCGTTCACGTCTTTGCGCAGGCCCGCCCGATGCGGCGTAAAGCGGCCCTTCGCCCAAGATGTCGCCTCTTGGTCTTTGCCAATCAAGCCCGCGCGCGGGGATTCTGGCAAGCATTACCTTTCGGTTCTTCAAGGAAGCAGTTTCGCGCTTTGCCAGAAAAAGCCGCGGCCCTTTCGCAAGCCCGGCCACTTCGCTAGGGTCGGGGCATGAGCAATGCCCCCCGATTCATTCACCTGCGCGTCCATACAGAGCATTCGCTGCTGGAAGGCGCCGTACCCGTCAAGCAACTGGTCAAGCTGTGCCTCAAGCAAGAGATGCCTGCGGTTGCCGTGACCGACACCAACAACATGTTTGCGGCGCTGGAATTTTCGGTAAATGCCAAGGATTCCGGGGTGCAACCGATTGTCGGTTGTCAGGTTTCGCTGGATTACGACGTGGCCGCCCCCGGGGAAAAGCCGCGCGCCCCCGCACCCGTGGTTCTGCTGGCGCAGAACGAAGCGGGCTATATGAACCTGATGAAGCTGAACTCTTGTCTTTACATCGACAAGGGCGGTGCGCTGCCGCAGGTGACGATCGAGGATCTGGAACGCCACTCTGCCGGATTGATCTGCCTGACCGGCGGCGCGGATGGCCCTTTGGGCCGCTTGCTGCAGGCGGGGCAAATGCCCAAAACCCGGGCGCTTTTGCAACGGCTGATCGCGGCCTATCCGGACAGGCTTTATGTCGAACTGCAACGCCACCCCGGCGAGGGCGGCCGTCTGACCGAATCAGAGGCCGCAACCGAACGCCCCTTCATCGAACTGGCTTACGAGCTGGACCTGCCGCTTGTGGCCACCAACGATGTCTATTTCCCGAAAACCGATATGTATGAGGCGCATGATGCGCTGATCTGCATTGCCGAGGGCGCCTATGTTGACCAACAACAGCCCCGCCGCCGCCTGACGCCGCAGCACTATTTCAAGACAGAGGCGGAAATGGCGACGCTGTTCGCCGATCTGCCAGAGGCGATTGAAAACACCGTCGAAATCGCCTGCCGCTGCGCCTTTGCCGCCTATAAACGCAAACCCATCCTGCCGAAATTCGCCGATGACGAGGTGCAGGAGTTGCGCCGTCAGGCCAATGAAGGCCTGGCACGCCGCCTTGCCATCATCCCCCATGCCGTGACGCCCGAGGAGTATCAGGCGCGGCTGGATTTCGAACTGGGCATCATCGAAAAGATGGGCTTTCCCGGCTATTTCCTGATCGTGGCCGATTTCATCAAATGGGCCAAGGATCAGAATATTCCGGTTGGGCCGGGCCGGGGCTCGGGGGCAGGGTCACTGGTCGCCTATGCGTTGACCATCACCGATCTGGACCCGCTGCGCTATGCGTTGCTGTTCGAACGCTTTCTGAACCCCGAACGGGTGTCGATGCCCGACTTTGATATCGACTTCTGCATGGACCGCCGCGAAGAGGTGATCCAGTACGTTCAGCGCAAATATGGCCGCGACAAGGTGGGCCAGATCATCACCTTTGGCGCGCTTCTGTCCAAAGCCGCTGTGCGTGACGTGGGCCGGGTGCTGCAGATGTCTTACGGGCAGGTGGACCGCCTGTCCAAGATGATCCCGGTTGAAGGCGTCAAACCCGTCAGCATCACCAAGGCCTTGGCCGATGAACCCCGCCTGCGCGAGGCGGCAAAGGAAGAGGTTGTCGCACGCCTGCTGAACTACGGCGCGCAGATCGAAGGGCTGTATCGCAACGCCTCGACCCACGCCGCCGGGGTGGTGATCGGGGATCGTCCGTTGGATCAACTGGTGCCCCTATATCAAGACCCGCGTTCAGACATGCCCGCCACCCAATTCAATATGAAATGGGTCGAGGCGGCCGGCCTTGTGAAGTTCGACTTTCTGGGTCTGAAAACCCTGACGGTGATCCAAAGCGCGCTGGATCTGTTGAAACTGCGCGGCATTGATCTGGACATCAGCCTGATCCCGCTGGACGACAAAGCCACCTATGATCTTTACGCCGCCGCCAAGACCGTCGCGGTGTTTCAGGTGGAATCCAGCGGCATGATGGACGCCCTGCGCCGGATGAAGCCTACCTGCATCGAGGATATCGTGGCCCTTGTGGCGCTTTACCGCCCCGGCCCGATGGAAAACATTCCAACCTATTGCGAGGTGAAGAACGGCCTGAAGGATCTGGAATCGATCCACCCGACGATTGATCACATTCTGGCCGAAACCCAGGGCATCATCGTTTATCAGGAACAGGTGATGCAGATTGCGCAGGTCATGGCGGGCTACAGCCTTGGCGGCGCTGACCTTCTGCGCCGCGCCATGGGCAAGAAGATCGCCGAGGAAATGGCCAAGGAGCGCCCGAAATTCGTCGAAGGCGCCAAGGCCACCCACAACGTCGATGCGAAAAAGGCCGGTGAAGTCTTTGACCTGCTGGAGAAATTCGCCAACTACGGCTTCAACAAATCCCACGCCGCCGCCTATGCCGTCGTCAGCTATCAGACCGGATACCTCAAGGCGAATTACCCGGTCGAATTCATGGCCGGGGTGATGAACTGCGATATCCACCTGACCGATAAGCTGGCCATCTACAAGCGCGAGGTCAGCAAGCTGGGCATCAAGACGGTCGCGCCCTGCATCAACGCGTCGCTGGCCACCTTCACCGTGCGCGATGGCGCGGTGGTCTATGCGCTGGGCGCGCTGAAGAATGTCGGTGTCGATGCGATGCAGATGATCGTGCGCGCCCGCAAAACCGAAACCGGCGAAAAGCCCTTTGCCACCCTGTTCGATTTCGCCCGCCGCGTCGATCTGAAACGGGTCGGCAAACGCCCGCTGGAAATGCTGGCCCGCGCCGGGGCTTTCGACACGCTCGACCCAAACCGCGCCCGCGTGTTCGAGGCGCTGGATGCACTGGTCGCCTATTCTGCGGCGATCCACGACGCGAAATCCTCCAATCAGGTCAGCCTGTTCGGCGAGGCCGGCGCCGATCTGCCCGAACCACGCATCCGCTACCGCGACGATTGGCTGCCCGTCGAACGGCTGACGCAGGAACACATGGCCATCGGCTTCTATCTGTCCGGCCATCCGCTTGACGATTATATGTCGGCGCTGAAACGCCGCGAGGTGAAAACCCTGACGGAGATCACCGCGCTGGCCGAACGCGGCCCGCTGATCGCCAAGATTGCCGGTTCCGTCGCCTCGAAACAGGAACGCAAATCCGCCAAGGGCAATCGCTTTGCCTTTGCGCAACTGTCCGATCCGACCGGGCTTTACGAGGTCACGCTGTTCTCTGACGTGCTGGAGGCCGCGCGCGAACTGCTGGAGCCGGGCACCAACGTCGTCCTCACCGTCAAGGCCGAACTGGAGGGTGACACACTGAAGCTGCTGGCAAATGCCGTGCAGCCGATTGATCAGGTGGCCGATGCCGCAGGGGCACAGGCCCTGCGCATTCACCTGAACCGGGTTGAGGCCGTGCCCTCAATCGCCAACCTTCTGGCCAAGCTTCAGGGCCGCACCCGCGCCCAGATCACCCTTTGCGTGCCCGATGATCAGGGCCGCGAGATTGATCTGACCCTGCCCGACGCCTATCCGATCACGCCGCAGGTCAAAGGCGCGATCAAGGCGATGCAGGGTGTGGTGATGCTGGAAGACCTGTAGGGTCGGGGGAAGGGGGAAATGCTCCACGCCCTGCTTGTGTTTCTGGTCTGGACTATAGCCCTTTCCGCCGCCGCCATCGTCATCGCGCGCTGGGCCTTTCCGCTGCCATCGCTGAAAGGCCGCCGCGCCAGCCAATCCATCCCGCTTAGCCCCGAAACCGATCTGGGGCAGGCGGTGATCGGCTATATGGCCGCCAACCCGCCGGGCCTGTCCGGCATCCTGCCGCTGGTGAAGGGGACAGAGGCCTTCGCCGCCCGCATCCTGCTGGCCCGCATCGCCCAGCATTCCATCGACGCCCGCTATTACATCTGGCAAAAGGATCAAACCGGCCTGCCGCTGCTGGATGAGTTGCGCGCCGCAGCCGCCCGCGGCGTGCGCGTCCGCCTGCTGGTGGATGACAACGGCACATGGGAGCTGGACCCGGAACTTGCCATGCTGAACGCCCTGCCGAATTTCGAGGTGCGGGTGTTCAACCCGTTCACGCTGCGCCATCCGCGCTGGCTGTGCTATTTCTTCGACTTCTCGCGGCTGAACCGGCGCATGCACAACAAAAGCTTCTGCATCGACGGCGCCGCCACCATCATCGGCGGCCGCAACATCGGCGACATCTACTTCGCCCGTGACGTGCACAAACAGTATTTCGATTTCGATCTGCTTGCAGTCGGCCCCATCGTTGCCGACGGCGCCCGCGATTTTGATGCCTACTGGAACAGCGACTCGTCCTATCCGCATGAACGGCTGGTCACGCCGACCCCCGGCTATGACGCCACCTTCGCCGCCGTGGTCGAGGCGATGACCACCGGCGATGAGGCCGAGGATTATGCCGATGCCCTGCTGGAAACCAAGCTGGTCAGCGATCTTGCCGATGACAAGCTGGATCTGGAATGGGTGCCCGTCACCCTGCACAGCGACCCGCCGGAAAAGGGTCTGCGCTTTCTGCCCGCCCGCCGCATGATGATTGCCGACCTGACGCGGATATTTGCCGGGGTGCAGGACAGTCTGGATGTGGTGTCGGCCTATTTCGTCCCCGGCCGGCGCGGCACGCGGATGCTGGTGCGTCTGGCCAAGGCCGGGCGCCGGGTGCGGGTGATGACCAATTCGCTGGAGGCGACGGATGTGCTGCCGGTGCATGCCTCCTACGTCAAATATCGCAAGCCCTTGCTGAAAGGCGGGGTGGAACTGTTCGAACTCAAGGCCGCGCAATCGGAAACCGAAAAAGACCTTCTGGGCATCCTGGGCGAATCCGCCGCCGCCCTGCATGCCAAAAGCTTTGTGATGGATCATGACCGGGTGTTCGTCGGCTCGTTCAACTTCGATCCGCGCTCTGTCGCGCTGAATTGCGAAATGGGCTTTCTGGTGCAAAGCCCGCGCTTGGTGGAATTTCTGGACGCGGTGTTTGACCGCAAATCGGTGCAGGCGGCGTGGTCGGTGGAACTGGGCCAAGGCCGAGAGTTGCAATGGCGTGGCGTCGATGCATCGGGTGCCGAGATAGAGACAGAGGATGAACCCGGCAGTACCTGGAAAGACCGCGCCGCCATCGCCATCATCTCGCGCCTGCCGGTGGAATGGCTGATGTAGCCGCATCCCAGCCCCCTGCGCCGCCAAACCTGAAAGCCAACCCCAACCGCCCTTCGCCTCCCTCCCCCCTCTGTGGGGGAGGGCTGGTGAGGGGGGCTGCGATCTGGGACGCCAGCGCGCCTTGCCTTGTCCCCGCTCGGGACGCCCATGATATTCCATCCGTATCAATGGCTTGGTAGGGACTTTAGGGATTTGTTAACCATGGCCTTCACAGCATTTGCCGGTGTGCGCCCAAAGGCCCGCTTTCAGGCGCAATCCTTGCGCGCGCCCTAACCCAGCTGCCGCAATATCTGCGCCAAGGCGGTGGGGTCTTGCGGTGCCATTTCCGCATTCAGCTTGCCATGTTCGGCGCGCCACAGCGGCACCGCCTGCGCCACCAGAACGCGCCCGGCATCGGTCAGGGCGGGCCTGCGCACCCGCGCATCCGCCTCGTCCGGCATCAGGGCCACCAGCCCGCGTTTTTCCAGCGTTTTCACCGCCGCCGTCACGGTGGTAGAATCCATCGCCAGAAAATCGGCCAATTCGCCCAGACGTGGTTTCCATTGCCCGCTGAGCGCCACCAGCATGGAAAACTGCCCATTGGTCAGACCCAGGGGCGCGAACAGCCGGTCAAACCGCCGCGCCAACAGCCGCGCCGCGCGCTGTGTCGCCAAACACAGGCACTGATCGCGAATTTCTCGCACGGTTGAAATCGGCAGGCTTGCTTGGTTCATTTTATATTGATATCAATCTAAAACAGACGCGACAATGGCCCGGCGGCCATCAGACCTGTGACATGGCGTCACGCAGGGGGGAACATGGCAGAACATGGGTATCGTTGGGTGATCGTCGCCGCAGGCGGTCTGATGGGCTGCGTTGCCATGGGGGCGATGTTTTCGCTGCCGGTGCTGTTGACCCCGATGGTCGAGGCCACCGGCTGGTCGCGCACGGGCATTTCGGGTGCCATGACCATCGGCTTTCTGGCCATGGCGGCCACCGCGATGATCTGGGGCGCGCTGTCGGATCGCTATGGCGCCCGGCCCATCGTGCTGTCGGGGGCCATCCTGTTGTCGCTTAGCCTTTGGCTTGCCGGTCATGCGCCCACACTTCTGATGTTCCAACTCAGCTTTGGTCTGATGGTCGGCGGCTCGATCGCCGCGTTCTTTGCACCGATGATGGCAACTGTGATGGGATGGTTCAACACCCAAAGAAGCCTTGCCGTCTCGCTTGTTTCGGCAGGGATGGGCATGGCCCCGGTCACGATGTCGCCGCTGACGGCGAAACTGATCGCGGTTTATGATTGGCAAACCGTGCTTGGCATCCTTGCGGGCATCGTGGCCGTCGTCACCGTTCCCGCCGCCCTGCTGCTGCGCCGCCCGCCGCCGCAACCGACAATGGCCTTCACCCCGGATGCGCCGGACAGTAACATGACCGTGCGCAGCGCCGTCCGCTCGCCGCAGTTCATCATCCTTGTCGCCACCAATTTCTTTTGCTGTGCCACCCATTCCGGCCCGATCTTTCACACCGTCAGCTATGCGCAGATATGTGGCATCTCTGCCTTGGCCGCCGTGTCGATCTATTCGGTCGAAGGCATCGCAGGCATGTTCGGCCGCATCGGCTTTGGCCTTGCTGGCGACCGATTTGGCGCCAAGCGTGTGCTGGTCACGGGGCTGTTCGCGCAGGCCTTGGGCGCACTGGGCTATTTCTTTGCCAGCGATCTGACCCAGTTCTACCTTGTCGCGGCGCTGTTCGGTTTCATCTATGCGGGCATCATGCCGCTGTATTCCGTTCTGGTGCGCGAGAATTTCCCGATGAAGATGATGGGCACCATCATGGGAGGCACCGGCCTTGCCGGGGGATTGGGCATGGCGACCGGGCCGGTGATGGGTGGCTGGATCTTTGACACCACCGGCGGTTATGGCGCGCTTTACATCACCTGCTTTGGCCTTGGTCTGGGGGCCTTCGCCATCGCGATGACCTTCCGCCCCTTTCCGCAAAGGCCAGAACCGGCATTGCCACAAGCCGCCTGAGGCAGGCTTGGTTTTCTGCCCTAAACCGACACTTCCGACCGCAGCACCTCACGCTCAAAATCGCGCTTTGGCCCGCTGAGCGCGACCATGCCGCGGCGAAAGACATAGATCTGATCGGCCAGCCCATAGGCGAATTCAAAATACTGCTCCACCAGCACAATCGCCATATCGCCCTTGGATTTCAGGTATTCGATCACCCGGCCGATCTGCTGGATGATGTTGGGCTGAATGCCCTCGGTCGGCTCGTCCAACAGCAACACTTTGGGCCGCATCAGCATCGCCCGCGCAATCGCCAGCTGCTGCTGTTGCCCACCCGACAGATCACCGCCCCGCCGCCCGGTCATATCCTTCAACACCGGGAACAGATCGTAAATCTCTGGCGCAATTTTGTGATCGGCCTTGGGCAAGACCGCAAAGGCCGTTTCCAGATTTTCCCGCACCGTCAGCAGGGGAAAGATCATCCGCCCCTGCGGCACCACCGACAACCCGCGATGCGCCATTGCTTGCGGCGGCAGGCGGCCCAGCGACTCACCCGCCAGTTCCACCGATCCGCCCGACCGCAGATGCGTGCCCGCCAGCGCCTTGAGGAAGCTGGTCTTGCCCACGCCGTTGGTGCCCAGAATACAAGTCACTTCACCGGGCTTTGCCACGAAATCAATGCCATACAGGATCTGCGATCCACCGTAATGCAGGGTCAGCCCTTTGGTTTGCAGCATCATCCCCGCCCCAGATAAACGTCGATCACATCTTGGTTTTTGGTCACATGGTCCAGCGAGCCTTCGGCCAGAACCGCGCCTTCGTGCAGCACTGTCACGCGGCAATTCAGGCGGCGGACGAAATCCATATCGTGTTCCACCACCACCACCGCCCGCGACCGCGCAATATCCACCAGCAAGGCGGTGGTACGCTCTCGCTCTGCCAGGGTCATCCCGGCGGCGGGTTCATCGACCAGCAAAAGCCGCGGCTCCTGCGCCAGAAGCATGGCAATCTCCAGCCATTGCTTTTGCCCGTGGCTTAGCTCTCCCGACTTGCGCGCCAGATGATCACCCAGCCCCACCTGTTCGGCCAGCGCCTGCACCCGCGCCCGATCCGCCGCCTTCGCTCGCCAGGCCAGCACCCGCCACGGGCCGCGCCCGGCCTTCAAGGCCAGCGTCAGGTTTTCCGTAACCGTCTGATCCTCGAACACCGTCGGGCGTTGAAACTTGCGGCCGACGCCGATGCGGGCAATCTGCGCCTCGGACAGTTTCAACAGCGATACCGACCGTTCGCCGAAGGTGACTGTGCCGGAATTGGGCCGGGTCTTGCCGGTCACAATATCCATGAAGGTGCTTTTGCCCGCGCCATTCGGCCCGATAATCGCGCGCAATTCTGCCGGGCCGATGGTGAAGGACAGGTTGTTGATGGCGCGAAAGCCGTCAAAGCTGACCGATACGCCGGAAACCTCCAGTATACTGCTCATTCCACGGCCTCCTGTTCTTGCAGCGATCCGTCATCTGGGCCCAAGGGCGCGCCCTTGCGATCCGGGGTGCGCAGGCCCGCGAATGCGTCGAACAGCCCGCCGATGCCCTTGGGCGCAAACAGCGTCACCGCCACGAAAGACATGCCCAGCAGAACCTGCCACCAATCCACCCAGTTGATGGTGGCAAAGCCCAAGGGGATCGACGGCGCGCGCCCGCCGGTGAACCAGGTTGTCAGCAAGGACACCACCGCCGCCCCGATCACTGCGCCATAAAGCCGCCCGCGCCCGCCAATCGCCACCCAGACCGCAAGGTAGATCGACGCAATCGGCGCCAGTTCCGCCGGGTTGATGATCCCCGCCTGCGGGTAATACAGCGCCCCGGCAATCGCCACGATCACCGCCGTCAGGGTAAAGACGAACAGCTTGTACGTCTCGACCGAATAGCCCAGAAACCGCACCCGCGCCTCGTCATCCCGGATTGCCCGGATGACAGAGCCGAACTTGCCCGACACGACCCATGCCAGCAGCAGATAGGTCAGGCCAAGGGCCCCCGCCGAGGCCCAGAAAAACCAGACCGACAGACGATCCTGCCCCACCGCATCCAGCCCCGGCAGGTTCTGCAACCCCGAAAGCCCGTTGTTGCCGCGCAAGCCAGAGTCGTTCTGGAACAGATACAGCGACAGCGCCAAGGTCATCGCCTGCGTCAGGATCGAAAGGTAAACCCCTGTCACCCGGCTGCGGAAGGCCAGCCAGCCGAAGATCAGCGCCAGCAACCCCGGCAGCGCCACCACCAGCAGCAATTGCAACGGCAGGCTATGCGCAAAGCCCCAGATCGTGGGCAAATCCGACGCGCCCACCACGCCGAAAATCTGCGTGGCAATGCCTTGCTGCACCTCTTGCGGTGTTGCGGGCAATCCGCCGTTCATCAGCGAGGCGACCACGATTTCCTCGGTCCGGGCATACATCAGCCACATGCCGATCATATAGCCACCAATGGCGAAAAACGCCATGTGACCAAGGCTTAAGATCCCCGCATAGCCCCAGACCAGATCCATCGCCACCGCCGCCAGACAAAGGCACAACGTTTTGCCCAGCGTCTTGACGAAAGAGGTAGACATCCATCCCATATCCGCCGCCACGGTCACAAACACGGTGAACAGGGCCAGCGTGGCCAGAAAGATCAGCAGCGACGGCGTGCGCATCAGGTAGCTTTTCTGCATCGGTCAATCTCCTGCCGCGCGGCCCCGCAGGGCGATGATGCCCCGCGGGCGGAACTGGATGAAAAGGATGATGAACAGGATCATGTAGGTCTGCGCCGCCAGCGTGTTCGACGGATTGAACCACTCAATCACCTTCTGCAGCCCGCCGATCATCGTGGCGCCCGCCAGCGTGCCCCAGATGTTGCCAACCCCGCCGACCACCACCGTCATGAAACTTTGCACGATGTAATCGCTGCCCAATTCTGATGTCACCTTGGCAAACAGCCCGATGGCCACGCCCGCAATCCCGGCAATGCCAGAGCCGATGCCAAAGGTCAGCATGTTGATGCGGTCGGGGTTGATGCCCATGCTGGCGGCCATGTTGGGGTTTTGAGTTACCGCCCGCACCTCTAACCCAAGCCTTGTGCGCTTCATCAGCCACAGGAAAAAGCCCAGGAACAACAGCGCCAGCACAAAGATCGCAATGCGGATATAGCTGATCGACACCACGTCGTTGAAACTCAGCGCCCCGTCCAGCCAGGCGGGCGAGGTCAAGGGCCGCGCCTGCGTGCCGAACACGTTCTTGAAAATCTGCTGCAAGGCAATCGAAATGCCAAAGGTGGCGAGCAGCGTTTCTAGCGGGCGCTTGTAAAGGTGCCGGATCACCAGCCGTTCCAGCGCCACCCCGGCCAGAAACGTCACCGCAAAGGCCAGGGGCAGGGCCACAATGATCGAGGCGGTGTAGTTGGGAATGAACAGTTGCACCACATAGCCGGTATAGGCGCCCATGGTGATGAATTCGCCATGCGCCATGTTGATCACCCCCATCACGCCAAAGGTGATGGCAAGGCCAATCGCGGCCAGAAAATAGATCGAGGCCAGCGACAGCGCATCCAGCCCCAGATCGGCCGCCTGCATCGCGGCCAGCTTGCGGCTGATGATCTTCAACTCTGCTTTCGCGGCGTCCGTCACCGCCGGGTCAGGTTCGACATAAACGTCATAGAAACTGTGCGCCGCCAGCGCCGCCGCGGCCTCGTCATCTGTTGCAGCCACAGGCACCGCGCCCGCAACCTCTAACGCCGTATAGGCGCGGTCGCGAGCCACCTGCGTGTCCAGATCGGCCAAGGCCACGCCACCTACAACGCCATTTACCATGTTCGCCAACAGCGCCTCGCGCTGCGCGCCCAGCGTCAGCCGCGCCGGGGCCAACCCCGCCGTCACCAGCAGGTCATAGGCCGCAGCATCGGTCAGATCGCGCCCGGGGATCAGTTCGCGGGCCACATTGGCCCCTTCGGGCGCATCGCCCGCCGCGGCAATCACCTTGGTCGCCAAAATCGGGTTCAGGGCGCCGCGCAGGTCCAGCCCGATATCGGCGCCAAACCCGTAGATCGCCGCCACCCGCGCCATCGAATCCGGGTCAAACCGCAGCGTCAGCAGCCGCTCCAGCCGGATTTTCTGCGCGCGCAGGCCGGGGTCATCCTCGGTGTCGATCGAGGCGCGCAGCGGTGCCAGCGCCTCGAATTTCGGGTCTTGTCCGATGGAGTCCAGCGCGGCGCGGCGCTTGGCCGGATCGGGGTCTGACAAGGTAAACTGCACCAGTGCAGTGGCGATCATGCCGCGCACCCCGGCGTTGGGTTTCAATTCGGTGATGTCGGATTTCGCCGCCGTCCCGGCATCGGCCCCGGTCAGATCCTGCAAGGCATATCCATCCGGCGAAGGAGAGATCAGAAAGAACACCCCATCGGCCTTGCGCACACCCAGGCCCTTGTTGGCCCAGGCCTCCAGCACCGCCGCCGCTGCCGGATCGCCGCTGTTGGCCAGCGCATCAATCACCGGGGCGATGGTCTGGCGCGAGGCCTTTTCCACCAGCGGCCCATTGGCCGCAAGGATTTCGGCTGCGGTTTCGGCATTGGCGGGTGCGATGTTGCACAAGGCCACTGCCGCCAGAAGGCAGGCAATCAAACGGCGCATCGGCAGCTTTCTGATGGGATAGGGGGGCAGAGGGGCCCCGGAAGGCCCCTCCGGATCGGCTGCACGCGGGTCACAGGCTTTGCGGGGGCAAAGCAGGCGACCCGACAGGGAACGCGGCCTCAGTAGTTAGAGGTCAGTTGCACGCAGGTCTTGGTTTCCGTGTTGTACATGCCGCATTTCAGGTCTTTCCAATCCGATTCCAACACCGCCGATTCCGGCAGGAAGTTGGTCCAGGCATCGCCCGGCACCGGTTCGGTCTGGCTGATGATGTCGAACTGGCCATCGGCGCGGATTTCGCCGATCAGCACCGGCTTGGTCAGGTGGTGGTTCGGCAGCATCTCGGCGACCGTGCCGGTCAGGTTCGGGAATTTCTGTCCGATCATCGCCGCCGCCACCGCATCCACATCGGTGGTGCCTGCCGCCGTCACCGCGTTCACCCACATGTTGAAGCCAATATAGGTGGCTTCCATCGGGTCATTGGTGACGCGCTTGTCATCCTTGATATAGGCGTGCCAGGCCTCGATGAACGCCTTGTTCTCGGGGGTGTCGGCCGACATGAAGTAGTTCCAGGCCGCCAGATGGCCGACAAGGTTGGTGGTATCCAGCCCCGACAATTCCTCTTCGCCGACCGAAAATGCCACGACGGGCAGGGTATCGGCCTTGACGCCAGCGGCGGCCAATTCCTTGTAGAAACCGATGTTGGCGTCGCCGTTGATGGTGGACACAACGCCCACCTTCTTGCCGTCCGCCCCCAGCGCCACCACGTCGCCCACGATCTTCGACCAGTCCGAATGGCCGAAGGGGGTGTAGTTGACGAAAATGTCTTCCTTCGGGATGCCTTTCGAAATCAGGTAAGCCTCAAGAATGTTGTTGGTGGTGCGCGGGTAGACATAGTCGGTGCCCAGCAGCGCGAATTTCTGGATGCCCAGCTCTTCCAGATAGTAGTCCACCGCCGGGATGGCCTGCTGGTTCGGCGCAGCACCGGTGTAGAACACGTTCTTCGACGATTCCTCGCCCTCATACTGCACCGGGTAGAACAGCAGCCCGTTCAGTTCTTCTAGAACCGGCAGCGCCGATTTGCGGCTCACGGAGGTCCAGCAGCCAAAGATCACGTCCACCTTGTCCACGGTCAGCAATTCGCGGGTCTTTTCGGCAAACAGCGGCCAGTCAGAGGCCGGGTCCACAACCACTGCTTCCAACTGACGGCCCAGCACGCCACCCTTGGCGTTCTGCTGTTCGATCAGCATCAGAACGGTGTCTTTCAGCGTCGATTCCGAAATCGCCATCGTCCCGGAAAGCGAGTGCAGCACACCCACCTTGATCGGGCCATCGGCGGCCATTGCGATGCGCGGCAACGCCAGTGATGCAATCCCCGAAGCCAATAGCGCGCGTCTGGTCAGTTTCATTCTGTTTCCCCTCTTGGGCCGCCCGAACCCCTTCCAATTCGCTTGGATAAGGATCATTCTGGGCAGGCAGCTTTTGTTGCACCCCGTGCGGTGGTGATGGCCGTCCAAAACCCGTTCGCCACCGCACATTTCATCCATCCCCCAGGAAAACCTGAGCAGGTCAACAAAACGGCCAAGCGGTGCTTGCGACAACATGCGTGCAAAGCCCGACCTCTGCGGCAAAGAAAGATATGCGAATCCGCCTTTCTTTTGGGCAGACATCGGTGCCGCAGTGCAGAAATCGGGCGGCAGGCACATGGCGGTGCAGGGAATCGGCAAGGGCCGTTCAACGCCCTTTTGCGCCACGCTTGGGAAATTTTGCCAACTGCGCTTGCATTCAGCGCGCCGAATGTGGCTTTGGCCGGGCCTAAACCCCGGCGGAGTGTGTTTCTGCGGCGCGGCATAGAGCGCGGAGGTTTGCCGCAACTTTAGGCGGGGGCGGGCATGCCGCACAGCCTGTCTGTAACACCCGCCACGGACTGGGTTTTTAAGGAATCCTGTGCCAGCCTGTGCTAGGATTGCGCCGCAAAACCAGAACCGAAAGGGCATGACCCATGTTCAACCGCCGTTCGTTCCTTGCCGTCTCGTCCGCCGCCGCGCTGACACTCGCCTCTCCCGCCGTGGCCCGCAATGTGTTGCGCATCCCCCGCGACTGGGTGCCAACAGATGTGAAAATCACCTCCAGCCTCGCCCCCGGCACGATCTACGTCGATACGCCCGGCATGTGGCTGTATCTGATGCAGGGCGAAGGCCTGGCGCGGCGCTACAAGATTTCGGTCGGGGCGCCGGGCCGCAACCTGACGGGTCAGGCCCGCGTCGCCCGCAAAGAGGTCAACCCAGCCTGGACGCCAACCGCCAGCATGATCGCGGCAGAGCCGAAGGTTTACGCCAAGTTCAAGGGCGGTCTGCCCGGCGGTGATCCGATCAACCCCTTGGGCGCGCGGGCGCTTTATCTTTACC
>CAMFLG010000022.1 GCA_945957495.1 uncultured Pseudorhodobacter sp.
TACGCGATTCCTCTACGTCTCGTGGGCTCGGAGATGTGTATAAGAGACAGAGCCACGGGTTAATCCTGCGCTCTCAAAGAGTTGCGATGAATTTCCCTTCCGTTTCCGCCCTTGGAAAAATCCGCAACCCTTGCCCCCATCCGCCCCACAAGATAGCCTGCGGCAGCGCAGCATTCAGGAGCCCCGCATGGCCCAACGTCTTCACCTCGTATTCGGCGGCGAACTCGTCAGCCCGGAAAAGAACGTCTTCAGGGACGTGAAAGACATCCACATCGTCGGCATGTTCCCCGATTACGAAACCGCCTATCTCGCCTGGAAGGCCGAGGCGCAGCGCACCGTTGACAACGCCCATATGCGCTACTTCATCGCCCATATCCACCGCCTGCGCGAGGCGGGGCTGGAAGGCTCCCCCACCATCGAGATGGGCGCGTAAGGCCCTGTCCTATATGGCACTTTCGCTCGGGCGGACGCTGTATAATCTCAAGGGGCGCGGGCTGCAACTGGGTGAAACCAGCCGCCCGCCCCGGCCCTCCGGGGCGCTGGTCTGGCTGCACGCGCCCGACCCGGACTATGCCACGGGCACCGCGCAACTGGCCCTGCGCCTGATCACCGAAGGCGTCGCTTCAGTGCTGTTGACCTGCCCAGAACCCCTGAACATCGCGCATCCGCGTCTGGTTCAGCAAACCCCGCCCCCCGACACCGCCAGCGACGCCCGCGCCTTTCTTGGCCATTGGTCCCCAGATCTGGCGATCCTGTCGGACGGTGAATTGCGCCCCGCGCTGCTGTTCGAGGCCGAAACCCGCCGCCTGCCCCTGCTGATGGTCGAGGCCCGCAGCCCCTATCTGCCCAAGGGCCGTGCCGGATGGTATCCCGGCCTGATCCGCTCCAGCCTGAATTCCTTCCATGAAATCATGGCTTTGGACGAGGCTTCCGCCCGCGCCTTCCGCAAGGCCGGGGCGGCCAACGTCACCTTGTCGGGCCGGATGGAGGAACCTTCCGCCGCCCTGCACTATCAGGAACCCGAACGCGCCAGCCTCGCGCAACAGATGGCCACCCGCCCGGTCTGGCTCGCCGCCGCCGTCCCCGCCGCCGAAGAGGCCGCCGTCATCGCCGCCCATCGCACCGCCCTCCGGCTCGCGCATCGGCTGCTGTTGATTCTGGTGCCGCAAGACCCGGGCCGCGCCGCCGAACTCGCCGCCGGGATGGAGGCGGCAGAGGGCTGGTCCGTCGCCCTGCGCAGTCTGGAACAGGAACCCGACACCGAGGTTTCCGTCTATATTCCTGATTCCGCAGCGGAATTTGGCCTGTGGTATCGGCTGGCACCTGTAACCTTTCTGGGCGGCAGCCTGCTGGGCGACGGTTGCGCGCGCAACCCGATGGAGGCGGCGGCGCTGGGCTCTGCCATCATCCACGGCCCGAAACCGGGGGTTTACGGCCCGCTGTTCAACCGCTTTGGCGCCCAACGCGCCGCCCGCAGCATCACCAGCGCCGCCGATCTGGGCGAGGCGCTGTCCGATCTGCTTGCCCCCGACCGCACCGCGCGTCTGGCCCAGGCCGCGTGGAGCCTTGCCTCCGATGGGGTCGAAGTGACCGAAGAGATCATCCGCCTCACCCGCCGCCTGCTGCAAGGGGTCGCCTGATGCGCCCGCCCGCCTTCTGGCAAAACCCGCCCGACGCCCCCGGTCTGGCCGCCCGCCTGCTTGCCCCCCTGGGCGCGGCCTATGCCGCAGCCACCGCCCGCCGCCTGCGCGCGCCGGGCTACAAGGCCGCTATCCCTGTGATCTGCATCGGAAATATCAACGCAGGCGGCACTGGCAAAACCCCCACCGCCATTGCGCTGATCGAACGGCTGACGGCCAAAGGTGTCGGCGTGATGGTGGTCAGCCGGGGCTATGGCGGCAGCCAATCCGGCCCGCTGCGCGTCGATCCCGCCCGCCATTCCGCCGCCGTAGTGGGCGACGAGCCGCTGCTGCTGGCCGCCTTCGCCCCCACCATCGTCGCCCGCGACCGCGCCGCAGGCGTCCGTCTGGCCGAGGCGTCCGGTGCGCAAATGGTGCTTCTGGACGACGGGTTTCAGAACCCCTCCGTGCAGAAGGATGTCTCGATCGTCGTCGTCGATGCCGAAACCGGCTTTGGCAACGGCCGCTGCCTGCCCGCTGGCCCCTTGCGCGAACCCGTGGCCACCGGCCTAGCCCGCGCCGATCTGGTGCTGGCCATCGGCCCTGACGCCGCCCAAATCCGCTTTCACGATCAATGGCATGCGCAGATCAGCAAGCCCGTGGTCCGCGCCGAACTGAAGCCGCTGCAAATGGGCATGGGCTGGCAGGGTGAACGGGTGATCGCCTTCGCAGGCATCGGCCGGCCGGCCAAATTCTTCGCAACCCTGCGCGCCGAAGGTGCCATCCTTGTGCGGGCCGAGGCGTTGGACGATCACCAGCCGCTGTCAGAACCGCTGCTGAAACGCCTCGAACTTGAAGCCTTCGCCACCGGCGCGCAGCTTGTCACCACCGAAAAAGACGCCGTCCGCCTGCCGCCCTCGTTCCGCGCCAAGGTGCTGACCCTGCCGGTCCGCCTTCAAATCGCAGACTGGTCCGCCATAGACCGCTTACTAACCCTATAATTTATCTAAAATTTTTCATCTGTTCAAAAATATCCTGGGGGAAGCTGCAATCGCCAAAGGCGATTGCAGCGCGGGGGCAAAGCCCCCGAAACCGGCGCTAACCCAGAACCTCGTCCTGATGCTCACCCAGCTTCGGGGCGGGCCTGTCCAGCGCCAGTTCCGCCGCCGAAAACGTCATCGGTGATCGCACCCCCGGCACACCGTCCGGGGCGATCTGCATGCCGCGCGCTATCACCTGCGGGTCGGCGAAAACCTCTGCCAGATCGTTGATCGGCCCGGCGGGCACGCCCTCTGCCTCGCAGGCCGCCAGCAGATCCGCCTTGCTCCAACGCAGCGTCGCCTCGGTGATCCGCCGCGTCATCTCGGCCCGGTTGGCGATGCGCAGCGCGTTGGTGGCAAACGCCGCCGCCTCGGCCATATCGGCCAGCCCCAGAATCCCGCACAGCCGCCGATATTGCGCGTCATTGCCGGTCGCCAGAATGATCCAGCCGTCGGCGCAGTCAAACACCGCATAGGGCGCCAGATTGGGATGCGCGTTGCCCATCATCTTCGGCGCCTTGCCCGACACCAGATAGTTCATCGCCTGATTGGCCATGATGCTGGTCGCCACGTCCATCAGCGCCATGTCGATCTGTTGGCCCAGCCCCGTCACGCCGCGCTGCACCAGCGCCGCCAGAATGGCCGTGGCCGCGTAAACCCCTGTAAAGACGTCCGTAACCGCCACGCCCACTTTCTGCGGCTGACCATCCGGTGCGCCGGTGACGCTCATCAGCCCGGCCATGCCCTGAATGATGAAATCATAGCCCGCGCGATGCGCATAGGGCCCGGTCTGGCCGAACCCGGTGATCGAACAATAGACGAGCCTCGGGTTCACCTGCCGCAGGCTTTCCCAATCCAGCCCGTATTTCGCAAGCCCGCCCACCTTGAAATTCTCGATCACCACATCGGCGTCGGCCACCAGACGGCGCACCACCTCTTGACCTTCCGGCGTGCGAAAATCGCAGATGATCGACTTTTTCCCCCGGTTGGTCGCATAGAAATACGCAGCCGAGGTGTCGCCGTCACGCTCGATGAACGGCGGCCCCCAGCGGCGGGTGTCATCGCCTTCGGGCGCCTCAACCTTGATCACATCCGCGCCCAGATCGGCCAGGGTCTGGCCAGCCCAAGGGCCAGCCAGAATCCGCGCCAATTCAATGACTTTCACGCCCGCCAGTGGTGCAGTCATGGCTTATTTCGCCAATTCCGCGTCGATCAGCGCCTTCATGTCCTCATAGCTCATGTTGGAGTGTTTGGTGCCGTTGATGATGAAGGTCGGTGTGCCCTCGATGCCGTCGGCCTTGAAGTTGGTCTCGTAATGCGCAACCAGTGCCTTGGCCATGTCGGCGTCGTTCATGCAGGCGTCCAGCGTGGCATCATCCATGCCCGCGGTGCGGCCGATCTTTTTCAGGCTGGCAACCACCGCTGCCGGATCATCCGACGCGGCCCAGTCCGACTGGGTGTCATACAGAATATCGGTGATCCCGAAATAGCGCATCTCGCCGCCGCAGCGCGCCATCATCGCGGCCCACAGACCATAACGGTCGAAATACACTTCATGATATTCCAGCCGCACCTTGCCGGTGTCGATGTATTCGGCCTTCAGCTTGGGGTAAACGTCTGCATGGAAATGCGCGCAGTGCGGGCAGGTAAACGACAGATATTCCACAATTTTCACCGGGGCATCCGGCGCTCCGATGCCGTAATCTGCCACGGTGATTGCAGGGGTCTCGGTGGTGGTGGCCGGGGCCGTCGTGGTTTCCTGCGCTTGGGCCGCAGCAAATCCCATGCCTGCGATCAGCGCCAGCGTGGCGGCAGCGGTTGCCAGTTTTCTAGCCATAGGGTCAGCCTTCCTTCGAGTTTTGCCGATTTAAGATGTTTTGTGCCAGCGCTTCAAGCGCCGCACGCAAGTCTGCGTTCTGAACGGGGGCGGCAGTGCGCACCGCCTCTGCCTGCACCTTTGGGTCGATCACGGCTATCTTCCGGGGCGCGGGCGTGAATTCTGCCTGCCCTTCGGCAAAGCCGGTGCTGGCGGTCTGCGTCAGGATGATGCGGGAAATCGCGGCATAGCCATAGACCGCATTCACCCGCTCGCGCAGTTTTTCCTTTTGCATTTCAACGATCGGGGCCATGGCGCCACTGACCAGCAGGGTCAGACTGGCCCCCATGCCCTCGCGCCCGTAGCCCACCTTCACTGGCCTTGTCACGCGCGCCATATCCTCGCCCGCAACCTCGGCCCAATGCGTCAAAAGCCGCGCCACCGCAAAGCCGCGCGACTCTCCCACAACCCGCACCTGATCCTTCAGCAACCCCGATGCAGCCTCAAAACCGCGAAAGCGGCGCTGGGCAGAGGGGGGCGGGGCAGGTATTCGGGCCATCTGGTCCTATCCGGTTCTGATGCTAGTCTATGCAAGCGGGGTCTGCCATGCCAGAGCCTTGGCTGCAAAGGGGATAAAGATTGCGTGACGGACAGATAAGCCTGCGCCTGCTGGATTGGTACGATACCGCCGCGCGCGACATGCCATGGCGGGTAGGCCCCGCCGCGCGGGCAGCCGGGCAGCGCCCCGATCCCTACCGCACCTGGCTGTCCGAGGTGATGCTGCAACAAACCACCGTTGCGGCGGTGAAGGCCTATTTCACCCGCTTCACCGCGCTTTGGCCCAGCGTCGCCGATCTGGCGGCGGCGGCAGATGGCGATGTCATGGCCGAATGGGCGGGGCTTGGCTATTACGCCCGGGCGCGCAACCTGTTGGCCTGCGCGCGGGCGGTGATGCGCGATCACGCTGGGGTGTTTCCCGGCACGGTCGAGGGGCTTTTGACCCTGCCCGGCATCGGCCCCTATACCGCCGCCGCGATTGCGGCGATTGCCTTTGATCAACCCGCCGTGGTGGTTGATGGCAATGTCGAACGGGTGATGGCGCGGCTTTACGCCGTGCAAACCCCGCTGCCCCGCGCCAAGCCTGACCTGATCGCCCATGCCGCCCGCAACACGCCCAGCCATCGCCCCGGCGACTATGCGCAGGCGGTGATGGACCTTGGCGCAACCATCTGCACCCCGCGCAACCCCGCCTGCGGCTTCTGCCCGCTTTTGGGCCTGTGCGCCGCGCAAACCCAAGGCATCGCAGCCGAACTGCCGCGCAAGCTGGCCAAACCCGAAAAGCCCACCCGCGCGGGCCGCGTCTGGGTCGCCCGCCGCCCCGATGGTGCGATCCTGCTGGAACGGCGGCCCGAACGCGGCCTCCTGGGCGGTATGCTCGCCTTTCCCGGTGACGCCTGGGACGGTGCCACCGCAGGCGCGCCGTTTGACGCTGATTGGCAGGCGGTGGGCGAGGTGCGCCACACCTTCACCCATTTCCACCTTGTCCTGCAGGTGCTGACCACCACCGCAACCGCCAACCCGAACCGGGGCGAATACCTGCATCCGCGCCCCTCAGACCTGCCGACCCTGATGCGCAAGGCCTATGACCTTGCTTTTGCAGACAGTTCGCCGCGTTGAACCCGGCGGCAAAACCGCTACACTCCCCGCCCGAGACATGAGGCCAAGATGACCACGATCCCCGCTGCGGAAGTTGCGCGCCTGCAAAACGCCCTGCCGTTCTGGCTGTCCCTGGGCATGGTTCCGGTGGCCGTGTTCGGCGCCTTGCACGGCGGTTGGGCGGTGGCGTTGCTGCCCCTGTATTCCTGGGGCCTGTTTTCCCTGCTGGACGCGCTTTTGGGCCTGAACCCCGACAACGCCGATCCCGACACGCCCGACTCCGGCCTGAAGTGGTATCGCGCGATCACGCTGATCTGGTTTCCGGTGCAATTCACCCTGCTGTGTTGGTTGCTGTGGTATGTGCCGCAGGCCGCCCATCTGGACACCGGCGAAAAGATCGTGCTGTTCTTCGGCATGGGAGTTGTATCCGGCACCATCGGCATCAATTACAGCCACGAGCTGATGCACCAGAAATCCGCGGTGGAGCGGTGGCTGGGCGATCTGCTGTTGGCAACGGTGCTGTATAGCCATTTCCGCAGCGAGCATCTGCGCGTGCATCACCTTTACGTCGGCACCCCGCGCGACCCCGTGACCGCGCGCTATAACGAAGGCTTCCACCGCTTTTTCCCGCGTGTCCTCTTGGCCTGCCACCGCTCTGCATGGGCCGCAGAGGGTGCGATGCTGGCGCGCAAGGGCCTGTCCGCCTTGGATAAATCCAACCCTTACTGGCGCTACTGGGGCCTTCAGGCCGCGATGATTGCACTTTCGCTGCTTTTGGGCGGTTGGGTCGGCCTTGCGCTGTTTTTGTGGCAGGCGTGGATTGCGGTCTGGCAGTTGGAACTGGTGAATTACATCGAACATTACGGCCTGACCCGCCGCTATCTGGGCGATGGCCGCTATGAACACGTCCTGCCCCGCCACAGCTGGAACGCCTCGCATCGCGCGTCAAACTGGCTGTTGATCAACCTGCAGCGCCATTCCGACCACCACTACAAACCCGACCGCCGCTTTCCCCTGCTGCAAAGCTGGGGAACCGACGACGCCCCGCAACTGCCCTATGGCTATCCCCTGATGACGCTGTCGGCGATGATCCCGCCTTTGTGGAAACGGGTGATGAACCCCCGCGTCAAGGCATGGCGGCGGCAGTATTACCCCGACATTGCGGACTGGCACCCCTACAACAAGGCGAAAAACCCGATGCCGAAGGGGGCAAGCTAGGACCGCCGCCTCCGGACCCGCCGCGCAGGATCAGCACCTGCAACCCAATCGGGCCTAGCTGACGTCATGCCCGATGCGTTGGGCCGCCGCCACCATCGCGGACAGATAGTTTTCGTGGATGGCCTTTGACGACGGATGTTGACGCGGGTCGATCAGGTTGATGCCAATGGCCTCTGCTTTTGCCCGCAGCGCATCCGCCTGCGCCTGCCCGGTGCCCGAAACATAGACACTCCCGGCAATGTGGCCACAGCCAAGCCCAGCCGCGCGCCCGGCGAAAATCTGATACGGCGCAATCAGGATGGTTCCGGCCGGCACGCCTTCGACGATCCGGCGCTCCAACAACTGCAGTTGCTCAGCCACATTCATCGGCTGATAGAAATAGATCACGTCGTAATCGGCATAACCCTCAAAATTCAACGCATCCGCCTCAAACACCCGCGACGGCCGCAGATTGACGGTGCGCATCGCAGCCTGCGCGGCCGCGACATAGCCGGGATCGTATTCCAGACCATCGGCATGGGGGAATATCTCAGCCGCCAGCATCACCTTGACGCCGCCGCCACAGCCGACGTCCAGAAACCGCATGTCCGATCTGCCCTGTGCCAATCCGACCCGGGCCGCCGCGTGGGCATGCGCCAGGAAGGTCGATGGCAACAAAGGGATATCGGGAAAACACCCCAGTTCCTGGGCTGACGGCTCTTGCTCTGCCGGATTGACGAGCCAATGAAGCGCCTTGAATACCCGATCCGACACGGCAAGCTGTTCCGATCGCAGGTCGGGCTTGGGCGTTGGTTTGGCATAAAGCGGCTGACGACGCGCCGACAGAATGAGCCTGAACCCGGTCATGGCACGGTGCAGAGCACTGTTCCGGGCATCCAGGTCATTCAGGTATTGTTTACGCGACAGCATGGCTTTTTGCATGGAGGGTGGCTTGCACACCATAGCTGGCGGCAGAATCGGCCGGGTTGGTGGTTGTGATCCGGGCTGCCAATTGCGGTACTGATGGACTCGCCTTATATGCGCCTGTCTCAGGGTTTCCAGTTGGTCCAGACCTTGCCGCAACGCCGCCTTGGCCTTACGCGACAGCGGAAATCGTATCAGGTCGGACAGCTCTTTCGCCAGAGTGGCAACATCGGCCTCGGACCGTTCGATGAAGTGCCGAAGCACTTGCTCATGCGCATCCATTATTCCCCCCAGTACCACCCCGGTGGGCAGGTTAGCATGGTCCGGCCAAGCTGCCGCAAGAATTTGACGGAACCCGCCGGATCGCCCGCGCAGCAAACAGAAAAAACCCCGGCATGACACAGCATGCCGGGGCAGGTGTGCCGCAGGCGGACTGCGACACAGGCGTAAACGGAATGTCGGGGGATGGGTGGGCAGATTGCCCACCCTACGGGCCGGGGTAAGGTGGGCAATCTGCCCACCATCGGCCCTAGTGCGGGCGGCCCTGATCGGCCTCCATCTCGGCGCGGATCTGTTGGCGCAGAATGTCGATCGGGATCATCTTGCCATCGCGCTTGAAGTGCCAATAGGTCCAGCCGTTGCAGGACGGCGCGCGTTCATAGGCGGCGCCGACCTGATGGATCGACCCCTTGCAATCATTGCCCACCAGCGTGCCATCGGCGCGCACCTTGGCGCTGAACCGGTTGCCGATGGAATACAACTCTTCACCCGGGCGCAGCATGCCGCGCTCCACCACCTGCCCGAAGGGCACGCGCGGCTCTGCCCGCTTCGATCCGGTGATTTCCAGGGCCGAGGCGTCAAACCGGCGCACCCGATCAATCCGGGTCTTGGCGGCACGGCGATAGGCCTCTTCGCGTTCGATCCCGATGAAGTCGCGGCCCAGCATCTTGGCGACGGCCCCGGTGGTGCCAGTGCCAAAGAACGGGTCCAGCACCACATCGCCCGGATTGGTCGTTGCGATCAGAATGCGGTGCAGCAGGCTTTCCGGCTTTTGCGTCGGATGCGCCTTGTCGCCGTTTTCGTCCTTCAACCGCTCATGCCCGGTGCAGATCGGCAGTACCCAGTCCGACCGCATCTGCACGCCGTCGTTCAATTCCTTCAACGCCTCATAGTTGAAGGTGTATTTTGCATCCTCATCGCGGCTGGCCCAGATCAGGGTCTCATGCGCGTTGGTCAGGCGTTTGCCGCGAAAGTTCGGCATCGGGTTGGATTTGCGCCAGACCACGTCGTTCAGCAGCCAATAGCCCTGATCCTGCAACGCCGCACCCACGCGGAAAATGTTGTGATAAGACCCGATCACCCAGATCGCGCCATTCGGTTTCAGCAGCCGTTTCGCCGCCGCCAACCAGTCCCGCGTGAACTTGTCATAGGCGGCAAAGCTGGAAAACTGATCCCAATGGTCATCCACCGCATCCACCAGCGAATTGTCGGGCCGGTGCAGATCGCCCTTCAATTGCAGGTTATAGGGGGGGTCGGCAAAGATCAGGTCCACGCTGCCCGCGGGCAGGCTGTTCATGATCTCGATGCAGTCGCCGTCCAAGATCGTGTTCAGCGGCAGGGAAACCCCCGCTGCCGGTTTCGTTTTCGTCGCCATACTGTGCCTCTGCCCTCGGTGTTATTCACCGTTTGTTGAGGCAGAGCATGAGTCATTGGCGATTCGCCGTCAAATTCTTTATTGAATCAAGGGGTTACAGATTTATCTTGATACAAGATATTGTGGACGGGCTTGAACGAACGCCTATGCCAAGCGGTCACCCCAAGATTTAGAAGCGCCTCAAGGTGCTGTTTGGTCGGATAACCTGCGTTCACTTCCCAGCCATAGCCGGGGTGCTGTTGCGCCAAATCCACCATGATCCGGTCGCGCGTCACTTTCGCCACAATCGAGGCCGCCGCAATCGACAATGATTTGGCGTCGCCCTTCACAATCGCTTCTGCCCGGCCGCGCAAACCCGCCGGAATCAGGTTGCCGTCGATCAGCAGATGGTCGGGCACCACTCCCAATCCGGCCACCGCGCGCTCCATCGCCAGATGGCTGGCGCGCAGGATGTTCAGCGCGTCAATCTCTTCCACGCTGGCATGCGCCACGCTCACCCGCGCCTGCGCACAGATCAGATCAAACAGCGCCTCGCGCCGCTTGGCCGTCAACGCCTTGGAGTCGGCCAGCCCCGGCGGAATGTTTGCCGCATCCAATACCACCGCCGCCGCCGTCACCGGCCCGGCCAATGGCCCCCGACCCACCTCATCCACCCCCGCCACACAGGTAAACCCGCGCGCAAGGGCGGCACGTTCGAATTCAAAATCAGCAGACAGTTTTTCCATGCCACGGCCTAACCGGAATCCGCGCACAGAAAAAGGGGGCGGAAGCTGCTCAGCCTTCCGCCCCCAGGGATCGGGCCTTACGGGACAAGGGGAACCCCGGGACGCGGCCCGAATGCGCATTACCTCTCGATGCGGAAGCCGCTCTCGCGCAGGCATTGTTCGGAATAGACCCAGTCAGGCTGGCCATAGATGCGGACAGAGCGGCCGCAATCGGGCATCCGGTAATTGAACCCCTCACTGCGCAAGCAGCGTTCGGGATACATCCGCACCGTGCCATAGTTGCTGCTGTCCATCTCGATCGCACAGGCGGCGGGTACGCGCGGCTGATGGATGGGCTGCGGGGTGGGGCGCGGATGATGCGGATAGGGGTAAGGCTGCGGCGCAGGCGCGGGGGTCGTGTGTTTCTTGTTGTTCTTGTCGATGGCGTTGACCACCAGACCAATCGCCAGCGCCGCCGCCAGCGCCTTGGCCAGATCATCGCCGCGCTTGTCGGCATGCGATGGCGTGGCCGAAGCCGCCAGCATCGACAGCGCAACCAGCGCCGCCATCAGCCGGTTGCCGTGCCGTTTCATTGCAAACACCGGCTTGGCGCGGGCGTCACGCAGGGCGTGAACGGTTTCGGCCAGCGTTTCCGAATGCATGCTGCGGTTTTCCATGGCGGTTATCCTTTGCGTCAGATGGGTGGGGCAGGGGCCGCGGCATGTGCCACGGTCTTCATGCCCAAACCCTCGCCCCAGGGCCGCCAGCCACGCAATAACGCCGCCCGGTTATGCGATAGCAGCCGCATAAACCGCCAAGGATATTGAATATCGGCGCGGCTTTGCCCAAGGTGGCCCCACGCCCTTTCGGAGTGTGGACCATGTTGCGCCTGCCCCTTGCCGCCGCCACCCTGTTGTTGCTGACCCTGCCTGCCGGGGCCGAATGCTATGCCGATTACAAGGCCAAGCAGGACAACCCCCTGCGGCTGCAATATGGCGTGGCGCAGGTGCCCGATGACGCCTGTTCACCATCTGGTGCGCAGGCCGTTCTGGCGCCGAAACTCGCCGCCGATGGCTGGACTTTGCTGACCGTTTTGTCCACCTTCGGACCCGAAGGATTGGCAGAAAGGAAAGCGAGTGCAGGAGAATACTTCCTCCGCTACTGACAGCCTGAAAACCGGCAACCGGGTGGTCGCGGGTGGCATTGCCGCCATCGTGCTGATCCTGCTGGGGGCCGCGGTCTTTCTGTTTCTGAACCTGCCCGATGCCAACGCCTTCAATGCGCGGGTGGAACGGTTGTTCGTGGAAAACAACGATCTGCGCACCGGGGCAGAGATCAAACTGCTGGAGATTCTGGCCCAATCCGGCACCACGTTCTCCGAAGTGCTGCAAAGCTATCGGTCGGTCATCTTCATCCTTCTGGTGTTTTCCACCGCGCTTATGGTGGCGGCGCTGGTGTTTCTGGTCACGATCATCGCGCTGAACCGGCGCATTTCCGCGATCCAGCGTTCCGGCATTCAGGTGGCCAGCCTGTTGATCAGCCGCGAGGCGCGTGCCGTCTATATCAACGACATGGAATTTGCCCTGACAGAGGCTGCCATCGAAACCCTGTCGGTGCTGGCAGAGGCGCGGATGGATGATGAGGTGCTGACCGGCGCGCAGATCGAAGGCGTGATTTCCGGTCGCGACGCCGCCGATTGCGACGAGGCCGCAGGCGCCACCCGCATCAAACGCCTGCGGGATGCCTTGGGCAATCAACTGGTGTCGGAACTCTTGGTTAAAACCATTGCCCGCCGCGGCTATGTGCTGTCGGTCGGCAAAGACGCCATCCGCATGCTGTAGGATGGGCAATATTGTCCAGCCTACGCGTCCTGGAAGGTGGCGCCCCGAACCGGACGGTATCTGGACGTGTTGAAAGTCAGTATCTTGGGTTTTGAGAAGTACGGGTTTAGAGAGGCTTTGCGATGTCTGGATATTTGGCGGATGGCGCAGAATGGTTAGGTAGGAGCGCCAATGCTTTATCCTCCCTTTCCGCGCTTGTGTTTGTGTTCTTCCTGTCGAATCCGACCGTACTCGAAGCTCAAACAAAACGAAAACCAGACTTTGAGTTTCAGTATTCCTGTGCACGACCAAGTGGCACGCTCGCAGGCCGAGCAGGCGAGATACTTGTGTATGAAGCACCACGTCAGGCGGGCGAAAGTGCAGACACCTACAGCATTGGGACAGGAACTGAGTGCTTCGTCACGTTCCGCGCTGACGAATTCGAGTTTTCGCAACTCGGGGAACCCTTCGAGTTTAACTCTTATGATGAAAAAGGGCCGGTCCCCGTCAACTTTGAGTATGAATTCCTCAACGACTTCATTGATGTGAAGCTTGGCGAGATAAGGAAGACCTGCTCATCGTTCGATAACATAGCGTTAGTAAAGGGATACTCGGCAACTCGCTATTCGTTGTGTATCGAACGACGGGCGCGGAAAGCCATTTCTGCAACGCGCGTGGTGGTTTTCTTCTTGGACGAAACCGAGTTCAGGCAAACGATCCAAGTATTTGCGGGCAGCGGTGAAATTATCGGGATTGGGGTGGAGGCTTGGGATCGCGAGGAAGAATTCAATTATTCTGAATATAGCCTGCCGAAGGGGTAGGGTAGTCGTATTTGTTAGACGGACGTCACCATGAATCGTCTCATCCGGGTTGATGACTGCGTTCACGCATCAACCTAAAGGGAAAAAGGGGTGCGTGAAATCACGCACCCTACTGAAATCCACCCAACCCGCCGTCAATCCGGGCGGCGCGGCTCGCTGCGATTGTTGCAATAAAGCGCGATCTTGTTGCCTTGCGGGTCGCGCAGATAGCCGACGTAGAAGTGCGGTCCATAGGCGGCGCGAAACCCTGGCGCGCCCTCGTCTCGCCCGCCATGGGCCAGACCTGCGGCATGCAGGTTGCGAACCTCTGCTTGGGTTGGCACTGAAAACGCCACCATCGTGCCGTTTCCAACCGAGGCAGCCTGCCCATCGAAGGGCGGTTTGACATAAAAATCCACCGCCTCGCCCGACTGATCCGGCTTGGCCGGAATCACATAGCTCAGCCCTTCCGACGAAATCTCTAGCACATAGCCAAGCGCGGGCAGCACGGCGGAATAGAACCGCTCTGCCGCAGACAGATCATCAACCCCAACGGTGACATATCCGATCATATCCAACCTGTCGCCAATTCACCGCCCCCCCGAAACCCCTTTATCGGTAGGGTGCGTGATCTCACGCACCCCTGTCACTCACCCGATCCGATAGCTCGACGCCGTCACCCCGCCGAACACATTGGTGTCGTGATACACCATCGTGGCCTTTTCCCCTTCTGCCGCACCAAGGGCGGCGAACAGCGGCACCAGATGGTCCTCCTGCGGGTGGCAAATCCGGGCCGAAGGCGCGCTTTCCCAATGCAACAGCGCATCGGTGCGCGCGGCGGGGTCCATCGCCATCGCCTCTGCCAACCAGGCATCGAACGCCGCCGAGGGGGCCTTCGCACCCGGCCCGAACAGGCGCAGGTTGTGATAGCTCAACCCAGATCCGACGATCAGAACGCCTTCATCCCGCAAGGGCGCCAGCGCGCGGCCAAGCGCGAAATGCGCTGCCGGATCATAGCCATGCTGCAGCGACACCTGATAAATCGGCACCTCTGCCTTGGGATACATCACATAGGCCGGTGCAAAGGTGCCATGATCAAAGCCGCGCTTGGCATCCAGATGCGTGGGCAGCCCCGCCCCGCGCAGCAACTCCGCCGTGCGCGCCGCCAGATCCGGCGCACCGGGGGCGGGATAGACGATCTTGTAAGTTTCCGGCGGAAAGCCACCGTAATCATAGACCATCCCCGGCGCGGGCGACGTCATCACCGCGAAATCGGGTTCTTCCCAATGGCCGGACACCATCAGAATTGCCTTCGGCACCGTGCCGATTTCGGCAGGCATCCGCGCCAGTGAGGTCTCCAGCGAGGCCAGCATCTGCCGCATATTGGCAAGCCACGGCCAAGGTCCGCCGCCGTGTGAGATGAAATAGGTGGGAAGTCTGGCCATCGAAGCCTCCTGTCTTGTTGCCAACAACATGATCCTCGCCGCAGCTTCCGGCAAGGGCCTGGACTCGCCCGGCATCGGCAAAGACTTGTGCGCAGATGCACAGATCACGCAAGCCGCCCCTGCGTTCTTTCCCAAGTCTTAACAAAACCATTCCGTCGCAAGATAACCCATTGAAAATCAACCACCCTATCCCTGTCGCACGCGTGCGACAGGGCCCTGCTGCGGCAAGATTGCGTTTGACAGCCGGGACAAACCCCCGACATCCTGTGCCCCGCAACCCCGGAGCGGACCATGCCCGACACCAGCCCCAAACCCGCCCTCGACCCCCTCTCGCGCACCTCAGAGGCCATTTTCGGCCTGCTGATGGCGCTGTCCTTCACCGGGGCCATCACCATCACCTCGGACAGCGCGAACTGGATGGAAACCGTGATCATCGCGGCGCTGACCAGCAACATCGCCTGGGGGCTGACCGACGCGATGATGTATCTGCTGTCCTCGGTGATCGACCGCGGCCACCGCATCCATGTGGCCAACCAGATCCTCGCCTGTCTCTTATACACATCTGACGCTGCCGACGACTAGTCGAGTGTAGAT
>CAMFLG010000023.1 GCA_945957495.1 uncultured Pseudorhodobacter sp.
GTCAAACCCCGCCTGCGCGGCAAGGCCGGGCCTGTCAAGTGCAGGCACTTCGGTGAAAAGCATCGTCAGGTTTGCGGCGAATCTGGGCATCAGGTCAGATCACTGGACAGGATGACCGGAAAGAACGTGCCAGATGACCAAAGGCCGAACCAGCTTTGCCCCTGATGCGTGGCGTGGCTGCCGCGTTCGATCAGGCGGTAGAAGGATTTGCGGTCAATCAAAGCCTCTAACCCCCTGCGGATATGGACATAAGGCGAAGGTTCGCCGGTTTGGGGATCGCGTTCGACCCGGATCGGATTTTCGGCAGAGGCCACAACCTCATCGTCAGTCTTGGTGAAAAACCGCAAGACCTGCGTGGGGCCGTCACCCTCTGCCTCGAAATCGACGGCCAGCATCGGGGCGTCATCGACGCGGATGCCGACTTTCTCAACCGGGGTGACAAGGAAATACTTGCCATCCTCAAGCCGCAGAATCGAAGAAAACAGTTTGACCAAAGGCATCCGGCCAATCGGCGTGCCTTCGTGAAACCATGTGCCATCGCGGGCGATGCGCATGTCGATCTCGCCGCAATAGGGCGGATTCCACAAATGCACAGATGGTGGCCCCTTCTTGGCCGCCGCCTGCACCGAAGCCGCCAGCCCCGAGGCGGACGGCTTCACAATCATTTGTGCATCATCGCTTTTTGCCATTTGTACCCGGCGCCTGATTTGGCTCATATGGCACCATATAAACAGTTCGGGAGAAATGTCATGGCCGATCCTACCCAACTCGTCGCCGAGATCGAAAGCCTTGGCGCACGGCTGGGCGAAGCGAAGGCGTCGATCAACCGCCGCTTCATCGGGCAAGACCGCGTTGTCGATCAGGTTCTGGCGGCGATGTTGTGCGGCGGGCATGCCCTGCTGGTGGGGTTGCCGGGGCTTGGCAAGACCTTGCTGGTGGACACGCTGTCCACGGTGATGGGGCTGAAGGGCAACCGGATTCAGTTCACCCCCGATCTGATGCCAGCCGATATTCTGGGGTCAGAAGTGTTGGAAACTGCCGCCGATGGCAGCCGCGCCTTTCGGTTTCTGGAGGGCCCGGTGTTTTGCCAGTTGCTGATGGCGGATGAGATCAACCGGGCCAGCCCACGCACCCAGTCCGCCTTGCTGCAGGCGATGCAGGAACGCGAGGTTACGATTGCCGGGCAGCATCGCCCGTTGGGCACGCCGTTTCATGTGCTTGCCACCCAGAACCCGATTGAACAGGAAGGCACCTATCCGCTGCCAGAGGCGCAGTTGGACCGCTTTTTGGTGCAGGTCGATGTTGCATACCCGACCCGCGCGGTAGAGCGTGATATTCTGATCGCCACCACGGGCGCCGAAACCGCCACGTCGCATCAGGTTTTTACCGCGGCAGAGCTTGTCGCGGCGCAGGCGGTGATCCGGCGGATGCCGGTGGGTGATCAGGTGGTCGAGGCGATTCTGGATCTGGTGCGATCATGCCGCCCGGGTGAGCCCGAGGGCAGCGCGCTGGCTGGCAGTTTGTCCTGGGGGCCGGGGCCACGCGCGGCGCAGGCGCTGATGTTGACGGTGCGGGCCAAGGCCCTGCTGGAGGGGCGTCTGGTGCCATCGGTGGCGGATGTGGCCGCGATGGCCAAACCGGTGCTGGAGCATCGCATGGCGCTGTCCTTTGCCGCACGAGCGCGGGGTGAAACCCTGTCCGGACTGATCGACATGGCGGTCAGCCGCAGTCTGGGGCTTGAGGCGGCAGCGTGAGCCTTTCGCCCGATCTTCGCGCCCGGGCAGAAACGCTGGGGCAATCCTTGCCTGCGTTGCTGGCCGAGGCCGAGTATTTGGCGGCCACGTTGATGCTGGGCGAACACGGACGGCGGCGTGCGGGGCAGGGCGATGAGTTCTGGCAGTATCGTCCGGCGCAGAACGGTGATGCGGCGCGGTCGATCGACTGGCGCCGATCGGCGCGATCGGATGCGCATTTCATCCGCGAACGCGAATGGCAGGCGGCGCAATCGGTGACGCTGTGGGTCGATGGCGCGCGGTCGATGGGATTTTCCGGCGCGGCAGAGCGTGCGCCGAAGCTGGACCGGGCGCGGCTGTTGGCGCTGGCGTTAACGGTGTTGCTGTTGCGGGGGGGCGAACGGGTGGGTCTGGCCGGGTTGCCGCCCAGACCGGGCCGCGCGCAACTGTTGGTGCTGGCGCAGGCCTTGCAGGCAGAGGACAGCGCGGATTATGGCGCGGTGACGGCCGAAGGCATGGTCGGGCATGGCCGCGCGGTGTTCCTGTCGGATTTTCTGGGCAAGCTGGAGCCGGTTGAAACCACCCTTGCCGCAGCCGCCGAACGCGGGGTGCGGGGGGTTTTGCTGCAAGTGCTTGATCCGGCAGAGGAAGAATTTCCCTTCGACGGGCGCACGATTTTCGAATCGATGTCGGGCAGTTTGCGGCACGAAACCCAAAGCGCTGGCGACCTGCGCGGGCGCTATTTGCAACGCTTGGCGGAACGGAAGGACCGTCTGGCCGAACTCGCCGGTGCCGTGGGCTGGCATTACCATTGTCACCACACCGGGCAGGCGGCGCAGTCGGCGCTCTTGTGGGCCTATCAGGCGCTGGAGGGGGGGCGATGAGCTTTGGCGCGCTGGCCTTCACCGCGCCCTGGCTTCTGCTGGGGCTGATCGCACTGCCGATCCTGTGGCTGTTGCTGCGCGCGGTGCCGCCTGCGCCGATTGTGCGGCGATTCCCCGGCGTGGCGTTGCTGTTGGGGCTGACGGATGAAGACCGTCAGGCCGACAAGACGCCGTGGTGGTTGTTGCTGCTGCGCGCGCTGGCGGTGGCGGCGGCGATTGTTGGCTTTGCGGGGCCGGTGTTCAACCCGGATCATCGCAGCCCCGGCACCGGGCCGCTGCTGATCCTGTTGGATGGCGGCTGGGCCGATGCGAGGGATTGGCCCAAGCGGATGGACAAGGCCGCGGCCCTGCTGGGCGAGGCCGGGCGTTCGGGGCGCAAGGTTGCGGTCGTGCGGCTGACCGACACGGCGCAGCCCGTTTTGTTTCAGTCGGCAGAGGCGTGGACGGGGCGGCTTGCCGCGATGCAGCCGCAACCCTGGTCGCCCGATGCCCTGCAAACCTGGATTGCTGCGCTGCCGGAGGGCAGTTTTGACAGCTATTGGCTGGCCGACGGTTTGGCTCACAAGGGGCAGGCGGATCTGGCGACGGCCCTGCAGGCGCGCGGAAACCTGACGGTGATTGAGGCGCCCGGTTCGGTGCTTGCCCTGCGTCCGGCTAGTTTCGTTGATGGGGATATCGTGCTGAAAGCCGCGCGCCTGTCCGCTGCTGGTGCGACCGATCTGGAGGTGCTTGCGCGCGGGCCTGATCCTTCGGGCATTGACCGCGAACTGGCGCGGGGCACATTTCATTTTGAGGCTGGTGCAACCGAGGCCGAGATCAAGCTGACCCTGCCGCCCGAATTGCGCAACCGCGTCAACCGGTTTGAATTGCTGGGCCAACGCTCTGCCGGGGCGGTCAGTCTGAGCGATGACAGCCTGAAACGCCGCAAGATCGCGTTGATCGGCGATTCGGCGGATCGCGAGGGGCTGCAGCTGCTGTCGCCGACGCATTACCTGCATCAGGCGCTGTCCCCGGTTGCCGATCTGCTTGAAGGCGGGCTTTCTGATGTGGTTCCGGCCAATCCGGATGTGATCATTCTGGCGGATGTGGCGACGCTGACCCAACCCGAGACGGATGCGCTGCTGGCGTGGCTGGATAAGGGCGGCCTGTTGCTGCGCTTTGCCGGGCCGCGCCTTGCCGCAAGTGAGGTCAGCCGCAGTGCCGAGGACGCGCTGATGCCGGTGCGCCTGCGCGAGGGTGGCCGCGATCTGGGCGGCGCGATGAGTTGGGGCGAGGCGAAGGCGCTGGCGCCGTTTGCAGAAGGCTCGCCGTTTCACGGGTTGGATATTCCGGCGGATGTGACTGTCAGCCAGCAGGTTCTGGCGCAGCCCGACCCGGATCTGGTGTCGCGGACCATTGCCGCGCTGGCCGATGGCACGCCTTTGGTGACGCGCAAGGCGGTTGGGGCCGGGCAGGTGGTGCTGTTCCATGTGACCGCGAATGCCGAATGGTCAAACCTGCCGCTGTCGGGGCTGTTTGTGCAGATGCTGGAACGTCTTGCCGTTTCAACCCGCCCGGCGCAGCCGGAGGCCAAGGATCTGGCCGGGCTGACCTGGGTGCCGGAAAAGGTGATGGATGCGTTTGGGGTTGAAACCAACGCTGGCGAGGTTGCGGGGGTTGAGGGCGCGGCCTTGGCAGCGGCGATTCAGACCGGGCCGCACGCGGGCCTGCCGCCGGGCCTTTATGCCAGCACCGAACGGAAGGTGGCGCTGAACGTGATTGCGGCGGATACGGTGATTGCGGCAGCCGACTGGCCCGCCGGAACGGTTGTGGATGGGATCGAGATGGTCAAGGCGCAGGCGCTGAAAGGTCTGCTGTTGTCGCTGGCGATGGTGCTGCTGGCGGCGGATGTGGTGGCGGCGCTGTGGCTTTCGGGCCGGTTGGGTCGCGCGGCGCGCGCGCTGCCGCTGATCCTTGCGGTGCTGTTTGTGCCGCATCAGGGCCGGGCGCAGACGCCAGAGGATTTGCGCGGCATCGAAGCGACGCGTGGCGTGGTTCTGGCGCATGTGTTGACCGGCAATGCCGAGGTGGACCGCGTTGCGCAGGCCGGGCTTTATGGCTTGGGCGAAACGCTGTGGCAGCGCACCTCTATCGAGCCAGAGCCGCCGATGGGTGTTGATATTGAAAAGGACGATCTGGCGTTCTTTCCGTTCCTGTACTGGCCCATTACGCCAGATCAGCCGATCCCGTCGCAGGCGGCCTATACCAAGCTGAACCGGTTCCTGCGCACCGGCGGCATGATCCTGTTTGACACCCGCGATGGTGATATCGCGGGCCTGTCCGACAGTTCAACGCCAGAGGGCCAGATGCTGAAACTGATCGCATCTGGTCTGGATATTCCGCCGTTGGAGCCAATTCCGAAGGACCATGTGCTGACCCGCAGCTTCTATCTGTTGCAGGATTTCCCGGGCCGCTATGCCGGGGGAACGGTGTGGGTCGAGGCCGCCGCACCCGATGCCGAACAGTTGGAAGGCATGCCCTTCCGCAACCTGAACGATGGCGTGACGCCGGTGATCATTGGCGGGGCGGATTGGGCCTCTGCCTGGGCGCTGGACGAGAATTACATGACGATGTTCCCGGTTGGGCGCGGCTATGCCGGTGAAAAGCAGCGTGAGATCGCCTATCGCTTTGGCGTCAACGTGATCATGCATGTGCTGACCGGCAATTATAAATCCGATCAGGTGCATGTGCCGGCGCTGTTGGAAAGGTTGGGCGAATGACCCGCAGCGTGGTGTTTGATCCGCTGGTGGCCTGGCCGGTGATCTGGGCATTGGCAGCGATTGCGCTGCTGTTGGTGGCCCTTGCGCTATGGCGGGGGCTGCGCGGCTGGCCGTTGCGGGCGCTGGCCTTTGCGGCGTTGGGCGCGGGGCTGATGAACCCGTCCTTGCAGGAAGAAAGCCGCAAGCCCTTGTCGGACATTGTCATTCTTGTGGTGGATGACAGCGCCAGCCAAGAGCTTTCGGATCGCCCCGCGCAAACGGCGGCGGCTGTCAAACAGATCACCGCGGAAATTGCCGCGCTGGGCAACACCGAACTGCGCGTGGTGCATTTCGCCGAGGGCGCGCAGGATGCGGGCAGTCTGGCGATGACGGCGCTTGCGCAGGCGCTGGCCGAAGAGCCGCGCGCGCGGGTTGCTGGGGCCATTCTGGTGTCGGATGGGCGTATCCATGATCTGGGGCTTGCACCCTCTTTGCCCGCGCCGCTGCATGTGTTGCTGACCGGACAGGCGACAGATTGGGATCGCCGTCTGGTGATCACCGACGCCCCGGCCTTTGCGATCATGGGCGAGGAATTCAAGCTGAAGCTGAAGGTCGAAGATCAGGGCGATGTTCCCGCAACGGTTGGGTCCACCGTGCAACTGACCATTTCGATCGACGCCGATGCGCCGGTTACGTTTGATATCCCGGTGAACGAGGATCTGGAACTGCCGGTCAAGCTGCCGCATGCCGGGATGAATGTGCTGCACTTTTCGGTTGATGGGGTGGCGGGCGAATTGACCGACCGCAACAATGCCGCCGTGGTGCAGATCAATGGCGTGCGCGACCGGTTGCGGGTGTTGCTGGTTTCGGGTGAGCCGCATACGGGCGAACGGGTCTGGCGCAACTTGCTGAAATCCGACCCGTCGGTGGATCTGGTGCATTTCACCATTCTGCGCCCGCCGGAAAAGCAGGATGGCGTGCCGGTCGAGGAGTTGTCGCTGATCGCCTTTCCGACGCGGGAATTGTTCGTTGAAAAGATCAATGAATTCGATCTGATCATCTTTGACCGCTATCGGATGCGCGGCATTCTTCCGATGGAATACATTGATAACATTGTCAGCTATGTGAAAAACGGTGGCACGGTACTGGTGTCTGCCGGGCCGGAGTTTGGCGCGGTTGACAGCCTGTGGCGTTCACCCTTGGCCGAAATTTTGCCGGTTGAGCCGACATCGCAGGTCATCGAAGAGGGCTTCAAGCCCAAGATCACCGATTTGGGCAAACGCCATCCCGTCACCGAAGGGCTGGAGAAATTCGCCCCGCCCGGTGGCTGGGGCCGCTGGTTCCGCCAGATCGACGTGACGCCGCTGCGCGGGCAGGTCGTGATGTCGGGGGCCGAGGACAAGCCGTTGTTGGTGCTGGACCGGGTGGGCAAGGGGCGCGTGGCGGTGCTTGCCTCGGATCAGGCATGGCTTTGGGCGCGCGGGTTTGAAGGCGGCGGGCCGCAGTTGGAACTGCTGCGGCGGCTGGCGCATTGGATGCTGAAAGAGCCAGAGCTGGAGGAAGAGGCGTTGAACGCCACCGTCAGCGCCGATGTTCTGACGATCACCCGCCGCACCATGGCGGAAACGCCACCCGGCGATGTGACGATCACCGGGCCGGATGGCGCGAAGGTGGTGCTGCCGGTGACGCAGGAAAGCCCGGGCAAATGGACCGTCACCTGGAAGGCGTCGCAGATCGGGCTTTACCGGCTGGAGCAAGGCGATCTGGTGCGCGTGATCGCCGTTGGCCCCGCCGCGCCGCGCGAATTCATTGAGACGCTGGCGACGGGTGATGTGCTGGCGCCGGTGGTTGCGACCACGAATGGCGGTATCCTGAAGCTACAGGATGGTCTGCCGACGGTGCGCAGCGTGCGGGAGGGGCGGACGGCGTTCGGCCGCGGTTGGATCGGCGTCACGCCACGCGGCGCCTATGTGACAGAGGATCTGCGCGTGACCGAGTTGCTGCCGGCATGGCTGTTGCTGTTGCTCGCCGCCGGGCTTGCCGTTGCCGCCTGGCTGGTCGAGGGGCGCAAGACTAAGCAAAGCTAGCAATGAATCTCATAGTAACTCAGCGGGCCCGTCGACCTTTCGCTGATGGGCTAGCCTCCAAACCGCCAGACCGCAGGCTATCAACGGCAACACCACGCAAACAACGATCCAGAGTTTGACATAGAACACCTCGCTCCCATCAAATTCCCAATCCGAATCGTTCATCAGGAAGCCGCAAGCGGACATCCCGTCGATGATCAGGCCTTTGGTCAGCCGTAAGGCGAATACCATTTGCCATATCAGCACCGGAATTACCGGAAGGCAGGCCAGAACGGCCCACCGGATGTATTTTGTCATGCTCAGCCCTAGCATTCCCAACAATTGGGCTGGTGCCGCAAGAATGACTAAGAAAAGCTGGCCCGCATCACCTTGAGTACAGGTGCCCATATCTGGTGCCGCGTTGGCTATGAGGGCAGCGAGATAAAACCCTGGTAGCAACCACATCGGCTAAGCGCCCCGCAGCATGATCTCGCGCGAGGTAGAGGCGAATTCGCGGCGGATCAGCACGGCGGAGGTGAACAGGGTGGCGATGATCAGGGCATAGGGGCCAAGCAGCCATGCCAGCGAGCCAAGCGCGAAATAGATTGATCGCAGGCCGCGGTTAAAGCTTTTCGCGGCGGTGATGTTCAGATCGCCCGCCTGTTCGGCGCGAACGGCGGCCTGTGGATCGGTATGATCGTTGGGAACGGCGGCCATCAGAATGGCGCAATAGCCAAACAGCCGGTGTGACCAGATGAATTTCAGCAAGGCATTGGCCAGAAACGCAATCACCAGCAGCGCGTGCAGACGGAGCGCACTGGTGTCGGCCGGAATCGGCAGATCCCCCGCCATGCCCACCAAAAGCGCCGGGTTGCCTATCAGGGCCACCCCGCCGCCAATCGCTATCATCGAAGCCGAGGCGAAAAAGGCTGTGCCCTGCCGCAGGCTGTCAATCATCGAGGCGTCAAAGATACGGGGCTGGCGGGTCAGGAACTGGCGCATCCATTCGTGGCGGTACTCTTGCATCAGCAGGCTGACCGAGGGGCGGTTGGCCGGGGGCCGTTCGATCAGGCGACCAATCAGCAGCCAGGCCAAAATCGTCAGGCCAAGCGCCAGCGCATCGGGCAGGGTCAGCGGGCCAAGCAGGGGTAGGTGATCCATAGGCCAAGACTACGGGCTTGACCGGTTTGGCGAAAGGGGGAAGATCGCGGCTTGTGCGATTGCCGGAATTGGTTATATTATCTTACCAAAGAGGATTTTGCTATGCAGATGCCGATCGCAAGCGCCCGGGTGCTTGACCGTAAAGCCGAAATTGTTGCGCGGCTTCTGACGGTTTTGCCTGCGGATGCCGTTATCTTTGATCCGGCGGAAACCCGGGCCTATGAATGCGATGCGCTGTCGGCCTATGCCTGTGCGCCGATGGTGGCGGTGTTGCCGCGCAGCACGGCAGAGGTCGCCGCCGTCTTGCGGATTTGCCATCAGGAAGGCGTGCCTGTCGTGCCGCGCGGGTCGGGAACGTCCTTGGCGGGCGGGGCCTTGCCGACGGCGGATTGCGTCATTCTGGGCGTGGCGCGGATGAATGCGGTGCTGGAGACGGATTACGACAACCGCTTCATCCGGGTGCAATCGGGGCGCACGAACCTTTCGGTGACCGGCGCTGTCGAGGCGGATGGATTCTTTTACGCGCCCGACCCCTCCAGCCAGTTGGCCTGCGCGATTGCGGGCAATGTGGCGATGAACTCGGGCGGGGCGCATTGCCTGAAATATGGCGTGACGACCAACAACCTGCTGGGCGTCACGCTGGTGCAGATGGATGGCACGGCGGTTGAAGTTGGCGGCCCGTGGATGGAGGCGGGCGGGATTGACCTTTTGGGTGTGATCTGCGGGTCAGAGGGGCAGTTGGGCGTGGTGACAGAGGCCACGCTGCGGATATTGCCGAAACCCGAAGGCGCGCGGCCGGTTCTGGTGGGATTTGACAGCAACGAGGTGGCAGGGGCCTGCGTGTCTGACATCATCAAGGCGGGCATATTGCCGGTTGCCATCGAATTCATGGACCGCCCCTGTATCCGCGCGACCGAAGCCTTCGCCAAGGCGGGCTACCCCGATTGCGAGGCGTTGCTGATCATCGAGGTCGAAGGCAGCCCTGCCGAGATTGACGAACAACTGGCGCGGATCAAGGCCATCGCCATGGCGCACAACCCGGTGGAGTTTCGCGAAGCGCAGGATGAGGATCAGGCCAAGCGGATCTGGCTGGGCCGGAAATCGGCCTTTGGCGCGATGGGGCAGATCAACGACTACATGTGTCTGGATGGTACGATTCCAGTGTCTTCCCTGCCCTATGTTCTGCGCCGGATTGGCGAGATGAGTGCCGAGTTTGGTCTGGACGTGGGCAATGTATTTCACGCCGGTGATGGCAACATGCACCCGCTGATCCTGTATAACGCCAACAAGCCCGGCGATCTGGAGCTGTGTGAGGCGTTCGGGGCGGAAATCCTGAAGCTGTGCGTCGAGGTGGGCGGTTGCCTGACCGGCGAACATGGCGTGGGCATCGAAAAGCGCGATCTGATGGGGGTGCAGTATTCCGCGGTTGATCTGGAGGCGCAGATGCAGGTCAAGGATGTGTTTGATCCGAAATGGCTGCTGAACCCTGCCAAGGTTTTTCCGTTGGACGCGACGGCGGTGCGGCGCGCTGGTTGAGAACGCCGGGGGGTTTCACACCCCCGGACCCCCGTGGGATATTTGGAAACAGATGAAAGGGCGGCGGATGCAGCCTGCCAATGAGGCGGAACTGAGTGAGGCGGTACGGTTGGCCGTCGGGCCTTTGGTTCTGCGCGGCGGCGGCACGCGCGGGATAGGCCGCGCGGTGGGCGCTGTGTTGCAGACATCGGGCCTGACGGGGATCGAGCTTTATGAACCGGGCGCGCTGACCCTGGTGGCGCGGGCCGGCACGCCGTTGGCCGAGGTAGAGGCGGTTCTGGCGGCAGAGCGGCAAAGGTTGGCCTTTGAGGTGCCGGATTTGCGCGGTTTGTTGGGGCGCGAGGGGGCATCGACGGTTGGCGGGGTGGTGGCCGCAAACGCGTCGGGTCCGCGCCGGGTGCAGGTGGGCGCCTGCCGCGATGCGCTGTTGGGGGTGCGGTTCGTGGATGGCACCGGTGCGGTGATCAAGAACGGTGGCCGGGTGATGAAGAATGTCACCGGCTATGATCTGGTCAAGCTGCTGGCGGGATCAAACGGGGCGCTTGGGGTTTTGTCAGAGGTGAGTTTCCGCGTGCAGGCGCAGCCGGAGGCAGTGGTGACGTTGTCGGCAGAAACCGATGCGCCGCAAGGGCTTGCAGACCTGCGCCGCGCGTTGGGATCACCCTTTGATGTTTCGGGCGCGGCCTATATGTCGGGCAAAGCCATGCTGCGGTTGGAAGGGATGGCGGGATCGGTGCGCTATCGCGCCGGACAGTTGCGGGCGCTGCTGGGCGGGGGGTGGCAAGAGGATGCGGCGGCAGACTGGCGGCAGGTACGCGATGTGACGCCCTTTGCGGGCCGGGCCGGGGCGGTTTGGCGGTTGGTAGTAAAGCCATCAGAGGCCGGTCGGATCGCGGCGGGTTTGCCGGGCGAGGCGATCTTTGATTGGGGCGGAGGGCTGATCTGGCTTTTGACGCAGGATCCCGCCCTTGATGTGCGCGCCGCTGTCGCCGGGGCTGGGCATGCGACGCTGATCCGGGCCTTGCCGGGGATGCAAGGAGTGCCGGTGTTTCCGCCAGAGCCGCCGGGCGTGGCCGCGCTGACGGCGGGGCTGCGGGCAAAGTTCGATCCGCGCGGGATCTTCAACGCAGGGGGGGCCGCCTGATGCAGACCAATTTCACGGCCGAGCAGTTGCGCGACCCTGCGCTGGCCGAAGCAAACTCGATCCTGCGCTCTTGCGTGCATTGCGGTTTTTGCACCGCGACCTGCCCGACCTATCAGGTCTTGGGGGACGAGTTGGACAGTCCGCGCGGGCGGATTTACCTGATCAAGGAGATGCTTGAAACCGGGCGGCCTGCGGATGCGCGCACCGTCAAGCATCTGGATCGGTGCCTGTCCTGCCTTGCCTGCATGACGACCTGCCCCTCCGGTGTGGATTACATGCACCTGATTGATCAGGCGCGGGCCTATGTGGAAAAGACCTACAAGCGCCCCTTCGGCGACCGTGCCCTGCGCTGGGTGCTGGCCAAGGTGATCCCGCATCCGACGCGGTTTCGGTTGGCCCTGTTTGCCGCCAAACTGGGCCGGCCTTTTGCTGGGCTGATCCCGGATGCGCGGCTGCGGGCGATGCTGGCGATGGCGCCAAAGGCCATTCCGCCGGTCAGCCGCAACGATGATCCGCAAAGCTTTGCCGCGCAGGGGGACCGCAAACTGCGCGTCGCCCTGATGACGGGCTGCGCGCAAAAGGCGCTGAACACCGATATCAACGATGCCACCATCCGCCTGTTGCGGCGCTTGGGCTGTGAGGTGGTGGTGCCGCGCGGCATGGGATGTTGCGGGGCGCTGACGCATCACATGGGGCGTGAGGGCGAAAGCCATGCTGCCGCCGCCACCAACATTGCCGCCTTCATGGCCGAAAAGCGCGGCGCGGGTCTGGATGCGATTGTCATCAACACCTCTGGCTGTGGGACGACGGTGAAGGACTATGGCCATATGCTGGGCAGCGAGGACGCCAAGGCGGTGTCGGCCTTGGCGGTTGATATCTCGGAGCTTCTGACGCGGATCGGCCTGCCGCAAGGCGCGGCAAAGCCGTTGACGGTGGCCTATCACGCCGCCTGTTCGCTGCAACATGGCCAGCAGATCAAGACCGCGCCGAAGGATTTGCTTAGACGGGTTGGCTTTGCGGTGGTGGAGCCTGCCGACAGCCATCTGTGCTGCGGCTCTGCGGGCACCTATAACCTGTTGCAGCCCGAGATTTCGCAGAAACTGCGCGACCGCAAGGTCAGCACGCTGGAGGCACGGAAACCCCACGTCATCGCGGCGGGCAATATCGGCTGTATGATGCAGATTGGGTCGGGCACCGGGATTCCGGTGGTGCATACGGTCGAGCTGCTGGATTGGGCGACGGGCGGGCCGAAGCCGCGCGCGCTTGAATTGCCATAAATCCGCCCTACAGTCGCGCTACTGCCTGCGCAACCGATGGGAGTTTCGATGCGTATTGCGGCCATTCTGTTCTGCTTGTTCGCCCTGCCTGCCGCTGCGCAGGAAAGTGGCCTGGTCAGCCTGCAAACCGGCGATGACAGCCGGGGCTGGAATGCGGTCGGGCGGATTGACCTTGGTTTGCACGGATTTTGCACTGGGGCGCTGATCGCGCCGCAACTGGTGCTGACGGCGGCGCATTGCCTGTTTGACAAGACCACCGGGGCCCGGATTCCCGCCGAAGACATCAAATTCCTGGCCGGTCTGCGCAATGGCCGGGCCGAGGCCTATCGCGGCGCGTCGCGGGCGATTGCCCACCCGGATTATGTCTATTCGGGTGCCGAGGCGATTGACCGTGTCGGCTATGATCTTGCCCTGATCGAACTGGATCAGCCCATCCAGCAAACCTCGATCACGCCGTTTGAGACGGATGTGCGCCCGCCCGCCGGGGCGAATGTTGGTGTGGTGTCTTACGCGCAGGACCGGGCCGAGGCGCCGTCGCTGCAGCAGGTCTGCCATGTGATCGACGAGGATCCGAATATCATGGTCCTGTCCTGCGATGTCGATTTCGGTTCTTCTGGCGCGCCGATCTTTGCGGTTATGAACGGGGTGGCGCGCATCGTTTCGGTGGTGTCCGCAAAGGCAACGGTGGAGGGCAAGAAGGTGGCCCTGGGCACCCAGCTTGCCGCACCTTTGGCGGTGTTGATGGCGGAACTGGCCAAGGCCGAAAGGCCGGTCAGCCTGTCTGCGGGGGGCGTGAAGATGCTTTCGGGCGGCAAGGCTGGCGGCGCCAAGTTTGTGAAACCCTGACCTCTTGAAACTGCGTATGGGCGTTCCCAGATCATCGGTGTCCCCGGATGCCATGATGGGTCTGGGGCGTCCAACCGCCTTGCCCCCATGGGAAGGCCCACCGCCCCGTCTGACGACGGGCATCGCTTGAAAGAGGATGACATGCGCAGCTTTGATTTTGCCCCGCTTTACCGTGCCACCGTTGGCTTTGACCGGATTGCCGATCTGATGGATCGCGCGCTGACCGCCGATGTGGCGCAAACCACCTACCCGCCCTACAACATTGAAAAGACGGCGGAAGATGCTTATCGCATCTCGATCGCCGTGGCTGGCTTTACCCCCGACGAATTGTCGGTTGAGGTCAAGGATGGCGCGCTGCATGTGACTGCGCGCAAGGCCCCCGAGGCAGGCGAAAAGGCCTATCTGCACCGTGGCATCGCCACCCGCGCCTTTGAACGCCGCTTTGCGCTGGCCGATCATGTGCGCGTGACTGGGGCGACACATGAACATGGCATGCTGAACATCGACCTCGTGCGCGAAACCCCCGAGGCGTTGAAGCCCCGCCGCATTGAAATCGGCCGCTCGGCCCCGGTTGAGACAAAGGCACTGGAAGCAACCGCAGCCTGATCGCCAATGCTATGATTGCCCAAGGCCCGGCCCTGTGCCGGGCCTTTTGCTTTCGTCTTGCCAACAGGTCCGGGCCGCGACAGATATGGGTACAGTCACCCATGGGGCCCGCGATGAAAACCCACCTGCCGAACAAGCAATCCACCGCCGTTTCGCCTGACCATAGCGCCGATATGCATCCGGCGACGCGGGCGCTGGACGGTGGCTTGCGGCCCGATCCGATGACCGGCGCGATTCAGCCCGGAATTTCGATGTCGGTGAACAATGTGTTCACCCCCGGCGGTGCTGCCTTTTCCGCCGATGGCGCGGGCGATTTGACCGATCTGCCGTTTCTGTATGCCCGTTGGACCAACCCGACGGTGCGCGATCTGGAACGTCGGCTGGCGAGTTTGGAGCAGGCAGAGGCCGCGCTGGCCACGGCAACCGGGGTTGCGGCGGTTGCGGCAACCTTTCTGGCGCTGTTGAAATCGGGCGATCACCTGATCATTTCCGATGTCTGCTATGCCGGTGCCTATGAACTGGCCACCCGTATCCTGCCCGGTTTCGGCATTGAGGTGACGCCGGTAAACCTTTCGAACCTTGACGCCCTGCGCTCGGCGCTGCGCCCGAATACCAAGCTGATCCACGCGGAAAGCCCCTGCAACCCTTTGTTGCGGTTGACGGATCTTGCGGGCCTTGCGCAGATTGCACGGGCGGCGGGGGTGCTGACATCGGTTGACAGCACGCTGGCGACGCCGGTGCTGACGCAGCCGCTGACACTGGGCATTGATCTGGTGGTCCATTCTCTGACCAAGTTCATGAACGGCCATGGCGATGCGCTGGGCGGGGCGGTGATCGGGCGCAAAGACCTGATTGCGCAGATCCGCGCCTCGACAGGGGTCTATCTGGGCGCGACGCTGTCGGCGCACAACGCATGGCTGATCCTGCGCGGCATCGACACGCTGTATCCGCGTCTGCGCACGGCGTCCGAAAATGCGATGATCTTGGCGCAGCATCTTGAGGCGCATCCGAAGGTGCTGGCCGTCACCTATCCCGGCCTTGCTAGCCATCCGCAGCATGCGCTGGCCAGCCGCCAGATGGCCCTGCCCGGCGGCATGATCACCTTTCAGACCGCCGATCCAGAGGCGGTCGCGCAGCGGATGGCGGCGCGGTTCCGGGTGATGCATTATGCGTTTTCGCTGGGCCATCAGCGCAGCATTTGCGTGCATATCGGCAC
>CAMFLG010000024.1 GCA_945957495.1 uncultured Pseudorhodobacter sp.
GTCCAATGCCAATGCCGTTTCCACGTCAGCCAGTTGTTTTGCGCTGTCGAATCCGGCAGAGGTCGTCGCAACGACCTCGATGCCCAGACGGGTAAACTCGTCAGTTGCGCCAGAGGTTACGGCATTCACGAAGTCGGACTGGTCATGCCAAAGCAAGGCGGCTTTCAACCCTTTGCCCTGCAATTGGGCCGCCTGCGCATCGTCAACCTTGACCTGCGACGCCGGGGTCGCTGCTTCGCCCGAAGGGCCAACCGTTTGCGCCGAGGCAGGCAGCGCCAGCAAGGCCAGCACAGACAACGATGCCAGTAGATTTCTTCTCTTTGTGGTCATGGTGGTTCTCCCTGAGGTTGGCCCGGTCATTCGGGCAGGATTCCGCATGTCGTGGCGATAAAGGCTGCGAAAGCGACAATGCCGTCGTGATAATCCTGCAGCGGCACCCGCTCGAAATTCGTGTGGCAGATCGAGATGTCACCCGGGGCGCAATAGACCGCCGGGATGCCCAGCCGCTCGATGAGGAATGGCATTTCTGACCAGAATGGCGCGCCTTCGACTCTGCCCCTGTCGGGGCGAACCGCCTGAATACAGGCCGAAAGACCCGTGACCAGCGCATGGTCAACGTCTATTCCTGCAGGCGATCCGCCGCGGGGGTGATCGCGCCCGGCAGGAAAGGTGATATCCACCCCAATGTCTGCAGGACAGGCGGTGCGGATTACGGCCTCCAACTCCTGCGTGACCGCATCAAGGCTGTCGCCGGGCAACAGTTTCCCGATCATAGAGAAGCGTGCCTCGCCAGGCACTGCAATCAGGCCCCCGGCCTCCAGGCCCGTGACCAGCGTGAAGGCGCGGCCCAAAAGGGGGTGTTCCGCGCCGTCAGCACGTCTGTCAGAGTGACCCCAGATCGCCTGAATAACCTGATGGGCGGCCTTCAGGGCATCGCGCCCCAGATCGGGGCGGCCAAAATAGGCGGATTGGCCGGTCAATACGACATCGGCGATGAAAAAACCGATCTGCACCGGCAGCACCTGAAGCCGCGTCGGTTCGGTGTAGATCGCCATGTCCGGGCGTGGCAGGCGGCCGGTGGCAACCGCATCGGACCAATGCCGCACGCCCGCGCTGATGCCACTGCCGGATTCTCCGCTTTCTTCATCGCCTACAAAGGCAAAGGAAACGGAACCGGCCAGCCGAAAGCCTGCGCGGTCAAGCAGACCAATCGCGGAAAGGGCGGTGCAAATTCCAGCCTTGAGATCTGCGGCTCCGCGTCCCCAGAGTTCACCCTCGATGACAGCAGCGCCGAATGGGTCGTGCTGCACCTGACCGGCCCAGTACGACGCCCAATCCTTGGGGTGAACAACATCAGTGTGGCCCATGAACAATATGTCCGGACCGTTGCCGCCGCCCGGGCGCCGCCCGATGATGTTCGGCCGACCGGGCAGGAACTCTTCCACACGCGGCGACAGACCCAGACGGTCCATCTCTGGCTGCAACATGGCGACCATCCTGGCCTCATCCCCCGTTACCGAGGCGGCCTGCACCGCGCGCGCCAGCATCGTCGTGGCGGCTTCCGCATCGAGGCTGGCGCTCAATCTTGCGACAAGGTTTTGAACACCGGTCATTCTGCGGCACTCGTCAACAGTCCCGGCTTGGGTTTGGGCAGCGTGACGACAGCACCCGGGGCTGACTGAGCGAACAGGGCTGTGTGGAGTTCTGTCAGGCCAACGGCAACGGCACCACTCAATGCGGCGTGATTGCCAAGCGCGCTCGGCACAATGCGGATCGGGAAGGGGAAGCATTTGGCAAGCTCGATTTCCGTCGCCGAAATGATTTCAGGCCGTGCGCCGATTGAGCCGCCCAGGATGACAACCTCTGGCGAAATGATGGCGCCCAAGGTCGCAACCGCGCGCGCCAGTTGCCGCGCGACGCCATCCAGAATGTGTTGGGCAGCCGCTTCGCCATTTGAGGCGGCTGTGAAAATTGAGGGAACATCAAGCTTTCGACCCGTCGCGGCCAGATAGGCGGAGCGTATCCCATGTGTGGCGACCACGCGCTCGAATGCCCCGACGCGCAGGGACTCCGCTTCGAAAGGGTCCGCCCCGAACGGCAGATAACCCAGCTCCCCGGCCGTGCCAGACGCGCCGCGCACAAGCGCGCCGTTCACGACCACGCCTGCGCCGATGCCGGTTCCCAGGGCGATAAAGGCAAGGTGATCGATTCCTTGACCTGCGCCCAGCCATTGCTCTCCAAGGACGGCAAGGTTGACATCGTTTTCCAACAAAACGGGCGTGGCCGTGCTTTGCGCGACGGCGGTGCGGAAGTCGATGGTATCAATCCCGGCAATGTTCGGGGCAAAGCGCACCTGGCCGGTTGTCTGATCTGGCACGCCAGGGCAGCCAACGACTGTCAGGCGGATACGCGCCCGGTTCACATTTGCTTGCGCCGCGGCCTCTTCGAGCAGCAGGCCAATCTGGGCTGCAACGGCTGGGCCGCCGTGGGGATTTGTGGGGACAACCAGTTCCGAAATTATGGATCCGGCCAGATCGACGATTGCAGCGCGAACCTTGGTGCCGCCAAGATCCACGGCGGCCATGAAGGCGCTGTCCGAAATCAGCTCATAAGTGGTGGCGGTGCGACCGACGTGACCAGAGGTCCTGCCAGTCTCGCGAACCCAGCCCTCTTCCTCAAGAATCCTGACCAGTTCGGACACAGTTTGCTTCGACAGGCCGGTCTGCTTCGAGATCGAAGCCCGAGAGATCGGGCCACAGTGGATGATCGTCTGCATGGTCAGGCTGAGCGACATCTGACGCGAGAATGTGTGCAGCTGGTCGGGGTCCATGGGGCACCATATTAATTCGTTCTGCATACGAACTAATAGAGCTAAGTGATTCGGTCAAGCGTTCGATTGCGGCAAGGAGTGTCCCCTGTTGGCGAGGGGCCGACTGATCGGTGTCACCCAAGCGGCCTGCGTGATTGGGGCTGCTGGACGGATGTGAATGATTTTGAGCAATCTTTTCTGGCTGATCGGCGCGCGAATGGCGCGGTTGCATCCGGTTCTTTCAGTCTGCAGGCCGGGCTTGGCATAGGCGCATGGCCGGCCCGGTTGGGAAAAACAGACGGCATTGGCGCAGAACCAACTGTCCAGGCGATGAGGGCGCGGGCCAAGCCATGCAATTTTCCACTTTCTGCAGTGCAGAAAGTCAAAAAAGTATTATGATGTGGCGCCTGCCGTGGTAGCGGCGCGGGTAAATCCTGTGCAAACTCGTCCAAACAGCGGCAACGGGGCTGCCAGGAAAGGGGGGAAGATGACGCCGGATCTTGAAGTCGTACAGATCGGTCAGGGCCAAAGCTTTACCGCCTGGGAACACGGCTGGCCCTACCACACTGTGCGCTGGCACTTTCATCCCGAGTTGGAAATTCACCATGTCGTGGCCACCTCCGGCCATTATTATGTTGGGGATTTCATAGGGGAATTCGGGCCGGGCAATCTGGTTCTTTGTGGCCCGAATCTGCCACATAACTGGGTCAGCCAACTGGCGCCCGGCGAAACTGTTCCCCTGCGCAACCGTGTCCTGCAATTTCCGGAGGAACTGTTGCTGCGCATTGCCGATTTGTTTCCCGATACCGGCGGCTTTCAGGCGCTGTTTGCGGCCAGTCGCCGGGGCGTGGTGTTCAGCGATGCATGCGCCGCCGCTTGCGGCCCAATTCTGGGCGAATTGGTCCATGCCAAGGGCCCCCGCCGTGCGGCGCTGTTTCTGGATCTTCTGGCGCGGCTTGCCTCTGACCCGGGGCGGCAACTTGCATCCGACACCTACCGGCCCGACCCGTCCGGTTTCATGACCGCAGGCGTCAACAAGGCCCTGGCCTATATCAACCAGAACTTGACCGAAGATTTCGCAGAAACTGATTTGGCCGAAGTCGCGAACATGACCGCCAGCGCCTTTTCCCGCAGTTTCCGCAAACATACGGGGATGGGTGTGGTCGAATATGTCAACCGGCTTCGCATCAACCTTGCCTGCCAGATGCTGATGAATGCAGGCGCCAAGACTGTGACCGAGATCTGCTTTGCGACGGGCTTCAACAACCTGTCCAACTTCAACCGCCAGTTCCTGCGGCAAAAGGGGATGAACCCCAGCCGCTTCCGCGCTCTTTTGGAGGAGAATCTGAAAGCGGCCTAAGGAAACCGCCGCGCCCTCCGGCTTCCGGGCGCGAGCGGGATAGAAAAGGAAGCCTTTCCAACCTATTCCTTTGGCGCCCCTGGGCGGACAAGGAAGTTTTGTCTAAGGGAGTGAGACGATGAAGAAGTTCCTTTTGGCCTCGGTGGCCGCCCTGATCCCGGCCGCCAGCTTCGCCGCCGATGGCGCGACCGTGGCGTTCCTGATGCCCGACCAGGCCTCAACCCGGTATGAACAGCACGACTACCCGGGTTTTCAGGCCGAAATGGCGAAACTCTGCCCAACCTGCACGGTGATCTACCAGAATGCGAACGGAAAGGCGGCCGATCAGCAGCAGCAGTTCAACTCGGTTCTGGCGCAGGGTGCCACCGTAATCGTGCTGGACCCGGTCGATAGCACCGCGGCTGCCTCGCTGGTGGCGCAGGCCCAGGCGCAGGGGGTCAAGGTCATCGCTTATGACCGTCCGATCCCGGACAAGGCCCCTGATTTCTATGTGTCATTCGACAACAAGGGTATCGGCTTTGCCATCGCAAAGTCGCTGGTCGAACATCTGAAAGCCTCTGGCGTTCCGGCAGGCGCGGGGGTTCTCGAGATCAACGGCTCGCCCACCGACGCCGCTGCCGGTTTGATTCGTGACGGCATTCACGAGGCACTGGCAGATTCGGGCTATGTGACGCTGGCCGAATTCGATACCCCCGACTGGGCGCCGCCCAAGGCACAGGAATGGGCCGCTGGCCAGATCACCCGCTTTGGTGCCGACATCAAGGGCGTTGTGGCGGCCAATGATGGCACCGGCGGCGGCGCGATTGCGGCGTTCAAGGCTGCCGGTGTGAACCCGGTTCCGCCGGTGACGGGCAATGACGCAACTCAGGCCGCGCTGCAGCTGATCATCGCGGGGGATCAATACAACACGATCTCCAAGCCCTCGGAAATCGTGGCCGCCGCCGCAGCGCAGGCCGCGGTGCTGTTCCTTGACGGCAAGACGCCCGAAGCGACATCCGAGCTTTATGGCGCGCCCTCGCAGTTGTTTGTTCCGGCTGTGGTTACGGCTGAAAACATCAAGGCGGAAATCTTTGACAAGGGAATCGAAAAGGCCGCCGATATCTGCACTGCCGATTATGCTGACGCCTGCAAGAAACTGGGCATCGAGTAACGCGTGACCATTGGGTCGGCGCCTTTGGGTGCCGACCCAACCAAAAAGGGGGGAAAATATGGCACAGGAACCGATCCTGAGCTTGAGGGGCGTTTCGAAGAAGTTCGGCGCAGTCTCGGCTCTGACGGATATCGAATTGGACATCAACCCGGGCGAGGTCGTGGCGCTGGTGGGCGACAACGGCGCGGGCAAGTCCACCTTGATCAAGGTTCTGGCCGGCGTGCATCAACCAACGTCGGGCGTGATCCGCTACGAGGGGCGCGAGGTGTCGATGGAAAGTCCTGCTGCCGCGATGCGCCTTGGCATTGCGACGGTCTATCAGGATCTGGCCCTGTGCGAGAACTTAGACGTGGTGGCGAACCTGTTCCTGGGCCATGAGCTGTCGCCTTACGCGCTGGACGAAGAGGCGATGGAGGCGCGGTCATGGACCTTGCTGCAAGAGCTGGCCGCCCGGATTCCTTCGGTGCGCGAACCCATTGCCTCGCTTTCGGGCGGGCAGCGGCAGACAGTGGCGATCGCGCGCTCTCTTATCACCAATCCGCGGATCATCATGCTGGATGAACCGACCGCCGCCCTCGGTGTTGCGCAGACCGCCGAGGTTCTGAACCTGATCGAACGGGTCCGCGACAAGGGGCTTGGCGTCATCATGATTTCCCACAACATGGAGGATGTGCGCGCTGTGGCCGACCGCATCGTTGTCTTGCGGCTGGGTCGCAACAACGGAGTCTTTGACCGCAGCACATCGCATCAGGATTTGGTCGCCGCCATCACCGGCGCGACCGACAACGCTGTCACCCGCCGCATGGAGAAGTTGCAATGAGCGCCCCTCTTGACCGCGCGGATAGCCGCGTAACCCATGACGACTCCCTGCGCGGGGTCATTCGCAGCTTTATCGACCGTATCAAGGCGGGCGACCTTGGCATGCTGCCGGTCGCCGTGGGGCTGATCGTGATTTCGGTGGTGTTTTCGGCATTAAACCCGGTGTTCCTGGTGCCGAACAATCTGGTGAACCTTCTGTTTGACTGCGCCACGGTGGGGATCATCTCGCTGGGCATCGTCTGCGTGCTGCTGGTGGGCGAGATTGACCTTTCGGTTGGCTCGATCAGCGGTTTTGCTTCGGCCATCGTGGGGGTGTTCTGGGTCGGCGAGGGCTGGCCCGTCCTGGTGGCCATCGCCGCGGCCCTTGCCATGGGCGCGGCGGTGGGTTGGATTTATGCCCAGCTTTACAACCGCCTGGGAATGCCGTCTTTCGTGGCCACCCTTTCGGGTCTGCTGGCACTGCTGGGGATGCAGCTTTACATCCTCGGGCCGACTGGGTCGATCAACCTGCCCTACGAAAGCGCGCTTGTCAGCTTTGGCCAGACTCTGGTGATGCCGAAGACCGTCTCGCATGTGCTGGGCCTGCTGCCTGGACTTGTCATTCTGGTCCAGGGCCAGCGGCGGCGGCTGCGCCGGGGCAAGCGCAACCTGTCCGTTCCACCGTTGGGAGGTCTGCTTGCCCGCGCCGCAATTCTGACGGCCGCCCTGCAACTGGCGATCTTCTATCTCAACCTTGGCCGTGGCCTGCCCTGGATGTTTGGTCTGTTCGTCCTGCTGGTCGTCGCGCTCAACTACGCCCTGACCCGCACGCAATGGGGCCGTTCGGTCATGGCGGTAGGGGGGAACCGCGAGGCCGCACGCCGGGCAGGCATCAACGTGCGCCGCATCTATACCAGCGCCTTCATCTTGTGCGGCACGCTTTCGGCGCTTGGCGGCACGCTGGCCGCGGCACGGCTTGCGTCCTCCAGCCAGCAGGCCGGAACCGGAGATGTCAACCTCAACGCAATTGCGGCGGCGGTCATCGGCGGCACCTCTCTTTTCGGCGGCCGCGGTTCTGCCTATTCGGCGATCCTCGGGATCATCGTCATTCAGGCGATTTCTTCGGGGCTGACCCTGCTCAACCTGTCCTCCTCGCTGCGCTACATGATCACAGGGGGCGTTCTTGCCATCGCCGTGATCGTGGATAGCCTTGCGCGGCGGTCTCGGATTTCTCACGGAAGAGGCTAAGATGAAACTGCAAGGGAAAGTGGCCGCCGTGACCGGTGCGGCGTCGGGGATCGGTCTGGCTTGCGCGCGGGCCATGGCGGCCGAAGGTGCCAGGGTGGTGCTGGTCGATCGGGATGGCGCAAAGGCTGCGACGTTGGCGGAAGGTATTCCGGGGGCCATGGCGCTTCAGGTCGATGTGATGGACGCAGAGTCGGTGGCGGGAATGATGCCTGCGATCTTGTCTACGCTTGGCAGGCTGGACATCTTCCACGCCAACGCAGGCTCCTATGTCGGCGGCGAGATCTGGGCAGGCGATCCGGCCCAATGGGACCGGATGCTGAACCTTAACATCAACGCGTCTTTCCGTACGGTCCATGCTGTTCTGCCACACATGATCGAACGCGGGTCCGGTGAGATCATCATGACTTCGTCCATCGCCGGTGTTGTGCCCGTGGTGTGGGAGCCGATCTACACCGCCAGCAAATTTGCAGTACAGGCCTTTGTCCACACGATCCGCCGCCAGTTGGCCCCCAAGGGCTTGCGTGTCGGCGCGGTGTTGCCAGGCCCGGTGGTTACGGCCCTTCTGGACGATTGGCCCAAGGCCAAGATGGAAGAGGCGCTGGCAAACGGATCGCTGATGCAACCCGAAGAGGTGGCCGAGGCGGTGCTTTTCATGCTGACCCGCCGTCCGGGCGTGGTGGTGCGCGATCTGGTGATCCTGCCGAACACGGTGGACCTTTGACATGCTGATCGGGGTGGATGTCGGAACCGGATCGGCCCGGGCGGGGGTCTTTGATGCGTCAGGCCGAATGCTGGGGGTGGGCAAGCAGCCGCTGACCCTTTGGCACGAGGCGGGCGAGATCGTCGAGCAGTCCTCGGCCCAGATCTGGGATGCGGTGTGTCGCGCGGTGCGTCAGGCGATGGCGGGGCTCGACCCCGCCGCCGTTCGGGGCATCGGCTTTGACGCAACCTGTTCGTTGGTGGCCGAAGGCGTCTCGGTCAGCCCTTCGGATGATCCTGCGCGCGATGTCATCCTTTGGATGGATCACCGCGCCACCCCCGAGGCCAAAGAAATCAATGCAGGCGGGCACCGCGTTTTGGACTATGTCGGCGGCCGTATTTCCCCCGAAATGGAAACGCCCAAGCTGTTGTGGCTTGCGCGCCATCGCCCCGATGCCTTTGCCCAGGCGCGGCGGTTCTTCGATCTGCCCGATTGGCTGACCTATCGCGCAACGGGCAGCGAGGCGCGGTCATCTTGCACCGTAACCTGTAAATGGACCTATCTGGCCCATGAAAACCGTTGGGACGAAGGCTATTTCCGCGCCATCGGCCTTGGTGCCTTGGCCGATGAAGGCTTTGCGCGGATCGGAACAGAGATTGTCGCCCCGGGTGCGGCACTTGGCGGATTGACCGCGCAGGCGGCGGCAGAATTGGGGCTCGTTGCAGGAACGCCGGTGGCAGCAGCGCTGATCGACGCCCATGCGGGCGGGCTTGGCACGCTGGGTATCCGGTTGGGCGATGACGGCGATCCCACACGGCGGCTGGCCTATATCTTCGGCACCTCGGCCTGTTCGATGGCCTCGACCCATCAGGCCGTACCGGTCGAGGGTGTCTGGGGCCCCTATTTTAACGCGATGTTGCCGGACCTCTGGCTGAACGAGGGCGGGCAATCCGCGGCGGGGGCAGCGCTGGATCATCTGATCCACCTGCACCGCGATGCGGCCACGCTGACGGGCGATGGCCCGCTGATCGCCCGTGTCGCCGCCCATGCCGAGACGCTGGGCCCAACCTTGTCAGAAACCATTCTGGCCGCAGCCGAGGTTGTGGTCGTTCCCGAATTCCTTGGCAACCGGTCGCCCTTTGCCGACCCAGAGGCCCGGGCAGTGGTCAGCGGTCTTGGCATGGATCGCGGCATCGACAGCCTCGCGGCGCTGTATCTGGGTGGATTGTCCGGCATCGGCTATGGCCTTCGCCAGTTGTTGGAGCGGTTCGACGCCAAAGGTATCCGGATCGACACGATTATCGCCAGCGGCGGTGCGGCGCAGTCGGCGCTGGCGTGCCAGATGCTGGCCGACACGACAGGGCGCAAGGTCGCCTTGCCGAACGGACAGGAGCCCGTCCTCCTCGGGGGCGCCATGCTTGCCGCACCCTGCGGCGGTGTTCATGCCAGCCTCGGCGCCGCGATGTCGGCGATGGCGGGTGAGGCTGTGATATTCATACCGGCCGTCGGACAGATCGCGGCCCTTCACGCCCTGCGCTTCGCCACATTCGAGGCGCTGCAGCAAAGCGCCCGCACTCTGCGAAGCGCGATCCGCGCACTCTGAGTCAGGTCTTCGACCTTCTCTTCGAAAATCGGCCTTCCACGAAAGCCATTTCCGATCGCGTGACAGTCAGGAACGACGTGGCCTTGCCCGCCGGGGCAGGCCAAGCCCATTTGGACGCGGCGCTTTTGCAGGTGTTGCATGGCCAGTTCTCATTGACGGACGACCAACTCAACCCCGGCCAGGTGGCCATGGGACAATGCTCTGCGCCCGAAAATCCCTGCGTCAAACAGACCAGAATTCGGCGTGAGATCAGCGACTTGGGTGTATGCTGACTTTCCAGGTCAACAAACCTGGGCTTGCAAAGCCTGTCGATTCGCGCCCGGGCCATCTGGCAGGCAATGACCAGTATTTCTGGGATATTAATCCGATAAATCAATATGATATGGCGGAAGCGGTGGGATTCGAACCCACGGTACGGTTCCCCGCACGCTAGTTTTCAAGACTAGAGCCTTAAACCACTCGGCCACACTTCCTTGGGGTCGTCACATATCACTCTGTGGGATGAGTTCAAGCCTTGCCGCGCCTGAACCTGACCGCGGACAGTCTTGGTGTGTTCTGTCGCCTCGCCCTTTGCGGCGCAACGCAGCGAGAGGCAGCGATTTTCGATTCCGTGTTAATCAGACAGGCTTTAAATGGCATACATCCGCATACAACAGCACCTTTTCGCTTGCCTGAACGGCTGTCGTCGCGCTAGCTAGAGCGGTCAGGATCGGGAGAATCCGGCGGGCCATTCAGCCCGACGGTGCCGAAGGAGCAACCGCCCCGGTAAACTCTCAGGCTCAAGGACCGTCCTGACAGACAGACTCTGAAGAGTGGTGCCACAGCACCCGCCGAAGGGATAACGATCTCAGGCGCCCGAACGCGGGTAAGGACAGAGGGGGCATCGTGGGGCAGGGATTGGCCTGTCCGTTCGATGCCGGTGCGTGACATCCGGCAGGTAAAAGGAGAGCGGCTTTGGCCGAGGATCTGCTGCGTTTGGGATTGCATGCGTTGCATGTGGCGCGCGGGGGCAAGATGGTGCCCTTTGCCGGTTATGAAATGCCGGTTCAGTATGCTGCCGGGGTGATGAAGGAACATCTGCACACCCGGGCGGCGGCGGGGCTGTTTGATGTTTCGCATATGGGTCAGGTGATCTTGCGGCCGAAAACCGGCTACGAGGCCACCGCGCTGGCCTTTGAGGCGATGATGCCGGTGGATGTGCTGGCGGTCGCTCCGGGGCGGCAACGCTATGGCCTTTTCACCAATGACACTGGCGGGATTCTGGACGATCTGATGTTTGCCAACCGTGGCGATCATCTGTTCGTGGTGGTCAACGCGGCCTGCAAATCTGCCGACATTGCCCATATGACCGAACGCCTATCGGATGTCTGCGATGTGATCCCGGTGACGGATCGCGGCCTGCTGGCGTTGCAGGGCCCGCAGGCAGAGGCTGCCTTGGCGCGGCTGGTGCCGGGTGTGGCCGCGATGCGCTTCATGGATGTGGCGATCTTGCCATGGCAGGGCGCCGAACTGTGGATTTCGCGATCTGGCTATACCGGCGAGGATGGTTTCGAAATATCCGTTCACAATGATCAGGCCGAGGCGCTGGCGCTGGCCCTGCTGGATCAGCCCGAGGTTATGCCGATTGGCCTTGGCGCCCGCGACAGCCTGCGGCTGGAGGCGGGCTTGTGCCTTTACGGCCATGACATCGACACCACCACCAGCCCGGTTGAGGCCGGTCTGACATGGGCCATCCAGAAGGCCCGCCGGACAGGCGGCGCGCGCGCGGGCGGCTTCCCCGGCGCCGAGCGGATCTTGCAGGAACTGGCGACGGGCACCGAACGGCTGCGAGTGGGCCTGCGCCCGGATGGGCGCGCGCCGATGCGCGAAGACACCGCCCTGTTCGCCGGGGATGCCACGCCCATCGGGCGTATCACTTCGGGCGGCTTTGGCCCCTCTGTCGGGGCGCCGATTGCGATGGGCTATGTCGCCACCGCCTTTGCCGCCGCGGGCACCCGTCTGGATGGCGAGGTGCGCGGCAAGCGCCTTCCCGTGACCGTTTCCGAAATACCTTTCCAAACAACAACCTACAAACGCTGAGGGTTAGCATGAAATACACCAAGGATCACGAATGGCTGCGCGTCGAACGCGGTCTGGTCGTTGTCGGCATCACCGAACACGCCGCAACCCAACTGGGCGATGTGGTGTTCGTTGAACTGCCCGAGATTGAAACCGTCATCGCCACCGGCGACGAGGTGGTGGTGATCGAAAGCGTCAAGGCCGCTTCCGATATTCTGGCCCCGGTCGATGGCGAGATTGTCGCCGTGAACGAGGCGCTGGTGGATAACCCCGGTCTGGTGAACGAAGACCCCACCGGGGCGGCTTGGTTCTTCAAGGTCAAGGTCGATGATCTGTCCGTGCTGGAAGAGTTCATGGACGAGGACGAATACAACGAACTCGTCGGCTGATCGCGCCGGAATTTTTGAAAATTCCGGACAATTTTCTTCGAAGAAAATTGCAAATCCCGTGGCGGGATTTGCGTCTTGCATCCATAGGGCAGCATGATGACCTTCACCCCAAGCAGCTATAATCCCTACGATTTTGCCAACCGCCGCCACATCGGCCCGTCGCCTTCAGAAATGGCCGAGATGCTGAAGGTCGTCGGCGTCGCCTCGCTGGAGGAGTTGATTGACCAGACCGTGCCGCACTCCATCCGGCAAAGCATCCCGCTGGGCTGGGCGCCCTTGTCGGAACAAGACCTGCTGGCGCGGATGCGGGCGGTGGGCGCGCGCAACAAGGTGATGCAATCGCTGATCGGGCAGGGCTATTACGGCACGGTGACGCCGCCCGCGATCCAGCGCAATATTCTGGAAAATCCGGCGTGGTACACCGCCTACACCCCCTATCAGCCCGAAATTGCCCAAGGCCGGCTAGAGGCGCTGTTGAACTATCAAACCATGGTCAGCGATCTGACCGGCCTGCCGGTGGCCAATGCCTCGCTGCTGGACGAGGCGACGGCGGCTGCCGAGGCGATGACAATGGCGGAACGCTGCGCCAAGTCGAAGGCCCGCGCGTTCTTTGTCGATGAAAACTGCCATCCGCAAACCATCGGCGTGATCCAGACCCGCGCGCAGCCTTTGGGAATCGAAGTGATCGTCGGCGCCCCGGCGGATCTGCGGGCAGACAAGGTGTTCGGCGCGATTTTCCAATACCCCGGCACCTACGGCCATGTCACGGATTTTACAGCGGAAATCGCGGCTTTGCACGCGGCCAAGGCCATTGCCGTTATGGCCACCGATCTGCTGGCGCTGACCATGCTGAAAGAACCCGGCGCCATGGGTGTCGATATCGCCATCGGCTCCAGCCAGCGGTTTGGCGTGCCTTTGGGCTATGGCGGGCCGCATGCCGCGTTCTTTTCCTGCAAGGATGAACACAAACGCTCGATGCCCGGCCGGATCGTTGGCGTGTCGATTGATGCGCGCGGCAACAAGGCCTACCGCCTTGCTTTGCAAACCCGCGAACAGCACATCCGGCGCGAAAAGGCCACCTCAAACGTCTGCACGGCGCAGGCCTTGCTGGCGGTCATGGCGTCATTCTACGCGGTGTTCCACGGCCCGCAGGGCCTGCGCGCCATTGCAGAGCGGGTGCATTTCATGGCCAACCGCATCGCGCGCGCGCTGAAGGCGGCGGGCGCCAAGGTGCAGCCAGAGGCGTTCTTTGACACCATCACCGTTGAGGTCGGCGTGGGGCAGACCGGTATTCTGGCCGCAGCCCGAATGGAGGGTTTGAACTTCCGCAAGATCGGCACCGATCGGGTGGGGATTTCGCTGGACGAGACCTGCGACGAAAAGGTTCTGGTCAAGATCCTGAAAGCCTTCGGTATCGAAGGCGTGCCGCCGCATCGCGCCAGCCTCAGCTTTCCCGAAAGCCAGTTGCGCACGACCGATTTCCTGACCCATCCGGTTTTCCACATGAACCGGGCGGAATCGGAAATGATGCGTTACATGCGCCGCCTGTCCGACCGCGATCTGGCGCTGGACAGGGCGATGATCCCCTTGGGGTCATGTACGATGAAGCTGAACGCCGCCGCTGAAATGATGCCGATCACCTGGCCGGAATTCAGCACGCTGCACCCGTTTGCCCCGGCAGATCAGGCGCTTGGCTATCACGAGGCGATCGAGGATCTGTCGGCAAAGCTGTGCGATGTCACAGGCTATGATGCGTTTTCGATGCAGCCCAATTCGGGTGCGCAGGGCGAATATGCGGGGCTTTTGACCATTCAGGCCTACCACCGCGCGCGGGGCGAAGGGCACCGCAACATCTGCCTGATCCCGGTTTCGGCGCATGGCACCAACCCCGCCAGCGCCCAGATGGCCGGAATGCAGGTGGTGGTGGTGAAATCCGCCCCGAACGGCGACATTGATCTGGAGGATTTCACCGCCAAGGCAGTGGCCGCCGGGGAAAACCTTGCGGCCTGCATGGTGACGTATCCGTCAACGCACGGCGTGTTTGAAGAAACCGTGCGCGATATCTGCCGGATTACCCATGAATTCGGCGGGCAGGTCTATCTGGACGGCGCCAACATGAACGCGCTGGTGGGCCTGGTGAAACCGGGTGAGATCGGATCGGACGTCAGCCACCTGAATCTGCACAAAACCTTCGCCATCCCGCATGGCGGCGGTGGGCCGGGGATGGGGCCGATTGGCGTCAAGGCGCATCTGGCGCCCTATCTGCCAGGGCATCCGCAGACCGGCGGCATCGAGGGCCCGGTTTCCGCCGCCCCCTATGGCTCCGCCTCGATCCTGCTGATCTCTTGGGCCTATTGCCTGATGATGGGCGGCGAGGGGCTGACGCAGGCGACGCGGGTGGCGATTCTGAACGCCAACTATATCGCGGCCCGTCTGGCGGGCAGCTATCCGATCCTGTTCATGGGCAACAAGGGCCGGGTCGCGCATGAATGCATCCTGGACACCCGCCCCTTCGCCGAGGCGGGCGTGACGGTGGATGACATCGCGAAACGGCTGATCGACAACGGCTTTCATGCGCCCACCATGTCCTGGCCAGTGGCGGGGACGTTGATGGTGGAACCCACCGAAAGCGAAACCAAGGCAGAGATTGATCGCTTCATCACCGCGCTGCTGGCGATCCGCGAGGAGATCAGGGCGGTTGAGGCAGGCGAGATTTCGGCAGAGGAGTCTCCGCTGCGGCACGCCCCGCATACGGTGGAGGATCTGGTGGCGGACTGGACGCGGAAATATCCGCGCGAACAAGGCTGCTTCCCGCCTGGCGCCTTCCGGGTGGACAAATATTGGCCCCCTGTGGGCCGGGTGGACAATGTTTATGGGGACCGCAACCTGATCTGCATCTGCCCGCCCCTGGAAAGCTATATGGACGCCGCCGAGTAAGGTGGGCAGTATTGCCCACCCTACGGGGGAGTGAAAAGCGAATGTCCCGGGCCGGGACATTCGCTGCGATATTGAAATCTTGGGATTATTTTTCTGAAATTAACCTTGCCTTAGGA
>CAMFLG010000025.1 GCA_945957495.1 uncultured Pseudorhodobacter sp.
GGCCTGGGCCATGGTGATTGGCGGCATCTGGATGACCGTGGCAGAATCCATCGCATCCCGGCAGCCGGATCGGGCGATGATCACCCTGCGGGTGGCCATCGCGGTTGGTCTGGCGCAGGTGGTGGCGGGGGTGTTTCCCGGCACCTCGCGCTCTGCCGCCACGATCTTTGTGGCGATGCTGCTGGGCACGTCAAACCGCGCGGCTGCGACCGAATTTGCCTTTCTGGTTGGCATCCCCACCATGTTCGCCGCCAGCGGCTATCAATTGCTCAAACAGATGCACGGCGGCCCTGCGGATATGGACTGGCTGTCGCTGGGCATCGCCTTTGTCGTGTCCACCATCACCGCCTTTGTCACGGTGAAATGGCTGCTGACCTACATCCGCAGCCATCGCTTCACCGCCTTTGCGATCTATCGGATTGTGTTTGGCGGGTTGTTGCTGGCGCTGGCCGCAGCCGGGATCGTGGGCTGAACAGGCCGAATCATGGTGGTTCGGGAGTTTGGAAGTGCCCAGCTTTTAATCATAGGTATCATATGCTGACCTATATTTAACAAGAATCGGCGCAATTCTTTCCGTCAGTCCGAAAAAACCAAACATTAGGTCAGCAATACTGACTTTTCATTCATGCCCTCTTTCAGTATCACTGCGCGACCGATGAATTTGACCGGAGGGCGCGGTATGGCCGGGCAGAAGATGCTGAAATTCGTGACACTTGGCAAAGAAATGCCCGTCAAGCGCGACGCCGCCGTGCGGGCGGGGGATTTTGACGAGATCTACCGCGAATTCGCCGCCGAAAAGGCTGCCGAGCAGGCCAGCCGTTGCAGCCAGTGTGGCGTGCCCTACTGCCAGTCGCATTGCCCCTTGCACAACAACATCCCCGACTGGTTGCGCCTGACGGCAGAGGGTCGGCTGGAAGAGGCCTATGAACTTTCGCAGGCCACCAACACCTTCCCGGAAATCTGTGGCCGCATCTGCCCGCAAGACCGGCTGTGCGAAGGCAACTGCGTGATCGAACAATCCGGCCATGGCACCGTGACCATCGGCTCTGTGGAAAAATACCTGACCGACAAGGCCTGGGAAATGGGCTGGGTGAAACCGATCACCCCGCGCGCCGAACGCGGGGAATCGGTGGGCATCATCGGCGCGGGCCCCGGTGGGCTTGCCGCCGCCGACGTGCTGCGCCGCGCGGGCGTTCAGGTGACGGTCTATGACCGTTACGACCGTGCCGGCGGCCTGCTGACCTACGGCATCCCCGGCTTCAAACTGGAAAAACCAGTTGTCATGCAGCGGATCGAACAGTTGGAGGCGGCTGGCGCGCAATTCGTGCTGAACTGCCGCGTTGGTGAAGACCTGAGCTTTGACGCCATTCGCGGCCAACACGACGCAGTGCTGATCGCCGTCGGCGTCTACAAGGCCCGCGACATCGAGGCGCCGGGTGTCGGCGCGCAGGGCGTTGTGCGCGCGTTGGATTATCTGACCGCCAGCAACCGCAAATCCTTCGGCGACGATGTGGCCGAATTCGACAGCGGCGAATTGAACGCCGAAGGCAAGCGCGTTGTGGTCATCGGCGGCGGCGATACCGCGATGGACTGCGTGCGCACCGCGATCCGTCAGGGCGCCGTTTCGGTGAAATGCCTCTACCGCCGCGACCGCGCCAACATGCCCGGCAGCCAACGCGAAGTGCAGAACGCCGAAGAAGAAGGCGTTGATTTCGTCTGGCTGTCCGCGCCCAAGGGCTTCACCGGCGGCGCCGTGGTGGATGGCGTGATGGTGCAAAAGATGCGCCTTGGCCAACCCGACGCCTCTGGCCGCCAGATGCCCGAGGTGATCGAGGGCGCAGATTACGTTGAACCCGCCGATCTGGTGGTGCAGGCGCTAGGCTTTGAACCCGAGGCAGTGCCCTCCCTTTGGGGCGTGCCGGACCTGGCCGTCACCCGCTGGGGCACGATCAAGGCCGATTTCAACACCCACGCCACCAACCTGCCCGGCGTCTACGCCGCAGGCGACATCGTGCGCGGCGCAAGCCTTGTGGTCTGGGCCATCCGCGACGGGCGCGAGGCGGCAGACAGCATCTTGGCCTATCTTGCACAACCGGCCGCTGTCGCAGCGGAGTGATTTGCGCCAAACCGTCCCTCGCCGCATAGTTGGCATGGGAATGGACAAAACGCCTTCCCCGGCCCGGCGATGGGCCGATGTGAAACAAGGGTCACACCCGACCCAAACCTGTAGGACGCCACAATGACGACCCGCTTGCTGTTTCCCCTGCTGTTCCTGACCACCCCCGCGCTTGCGGGCAGTTTCACGCCACCCGAGGGCTGCACCGCCACCCTGACGATGCAGGCGCGCGGGTGCTATGTGTCGAACTACTACACCTGCCCGGCAGACAATCCGGGCGATCAGTGGCGCGCCGATTTCGATCAGGAAGGCGTGTTCTACATGGCCAAGATCGACAGCGAAACCCAATGGATCGAAAGCTATGATCTGAACCCCACCGTCAAACAGACGCTGGATGCGAACCCCAAAGACCCGGCCTCTTTCAGCGAACTTCTGGCCACGGGCCGCGACGATTTCGAATTCAGCCTGACCAAGGACACGGGCGAACATACCAACGTGAAGGGCTATGATAAACTCACCGGGGAAACTGCGGTGATTGATGGCGTCACCCTGCAACGCACAGAATTCGAATATGTCGAAACCGATGACGACGGCAATGTTCTGCGCCAGTCGCGCGGCAATGAATACATCAATGCCGAATGGCGGAACTTCTTTTCCGGTACATCGGAATGGTTTGATGGCACCGATTGGTTGCCGCTGGATGGAAGCCCCGTGCAGTTCATTCTGCCCGGCGAAAAGGGCTTTGGCGCCACCCAGCCGCTTTATGAATGCGATGCGGTGATGTCGGATGCCTCGCCATTGGATGCGCTGATCAAGCCCGCCGCCTACCGCCCGCACAGCACCCCGATTGCACCGCTGGGGCAATAGCCCCGGCGCGACACGAAACAGACGGGCCAACGACCCGTGACCACCCAAGGAAGGATCCCGGCCATGACCGACCAAATCCAATATGACGCCGCATGGGTTGCCGCCGAAGAGGCAAAGCGCGCCTGGATGGACGCAAACGGGCTTTACAAGACCGAGGATGAACATTCGTCCTGCGGCGTGGGGCTTGTGGTGGCCGTGTCGGGCAAACCCAGCCGCAAGGTGGTGGAAAACGGCATCAACGCGCTCAAGGCGATCTGGCACCGTGGCGCGGTCGATGCCGATGGCAAGACCGGCGATGGTGCAGGCATCCATGTGCAGATCCCCGTGCGGTTCTTTTACGATCAGGTCCGCCGCACCGGCCATGAACCGGATGTGAAAAAGCTGATCGCGGTGGGGCAGGTGTTCCTGCCGCGCACCGACTTTGGCGCGCAGGAACGCTGCCGCACGATCGTCGAGGCCGAAGTGCTGCGCATGGGCCATTACATCTATGGCTGGCGGCATGTGCCGGTGGACATCTCGGTTTTGGGCGACAAGGCCAACGCAACCCGGCCCGAGATTGAACAGATCCTGATCCGTTGCGAAAAGGACATTGATCAGGAACAGTTCGAACGCGATCTCTACATCATCCGCCGCCGCATCGAAAAGGCGGCGCTGGCCAGCCATATTCAGGGCATGTACCTGTGCAGCCTGTCCTGCCGGTCGATCATCTACAAGGGCATGATGCTGGCCGAACAGGTGGCGGTGTTCTATCCTGACCTGCAGGACGAACGCTTTGAATCCGCCTTTGCGATCTATCACCAACGCTATTCCACCAACACCTTCCCGCAGTGGTGGTTGGCGCAGCCCTTCCGCATGCTGGCCCATAACGGCGAGATCAACACGCTGAAAGGCAACGTCAACTGGATGAAAAGCCATGAGATTCGCATGGCCTCCAGCAACTTTGGCGACAGCGCCGAAGACATCAAACCGATCATCCCGGCAGGCACCTCTGACTCCGGCGCGCTGGACGCGGTGTTCGAGGTTCTGGTGCGCTCTGGCCGCAACGCGCCCTTGGCCAAAACCATGCTGGTGCCCGAAGCGTGGAGCAAAGCCACCACCGATATGAAACCGGCCTGGGCCGATATGTACGCGTATTGCAATTCGGTCATCGAACCCTGGGATGGCCCGGCGGCGTTGGCGATGACAGATGGCCGCTGGGTCTGCGGCGGGCTGGATCGCAACGGCCTGCGTCCGATGCGCTATGTCGTCACCGGCGACGGCTTGCTGATTGCGGGTTCCGAGGCGGGCATGGTTCCGGTGGACGAATCCACCATCCGCGAAAAAGGCGCCCTTGGGCCGGGGCAGATGATTGCCGTCGATATGGCCGAGGGCAAGCTTTACCATGACGTGGCACTGAAGGACAAACTCAGCCACGCGCAGCCCTATGGCGAATGGATCGAAAAGATCGTCGATCTGAACGCGCTGCTGCGCGACGTGCCGGAAGAGCCGATGTTCGAAGGCGCCGATCTGCGCAAACGCCAGATCGCCGCCGGTTACACGCTGGAGGATCTGGAACAGGTTCTGGCCCCGATGGCCGAAGACGGCAAGGAAATGATCGCCTCGATGGGCGATGATACCCCCGCCGCCGTGCTGTCGAACCAGTACCGCCCGCTGTCGCATTTCTTCCGGCAGAACTTCAGCCAGGTGACGAACCCGCCCATCGACAGCTTGCGCGAAGGCCGGGTGATGAGCCTGAAGACCCGCTTTGGCAACCTGCGCAACGTGCTGGACGAATCCAACGCGCAGTCGGAAATTCTGGTGCTGGAAAGCCCGTTCCTGGCCAATTCGGAATTTGATGTGGTCGTCAAACGCTTTGGCGAACAGGTGGCCTTCATCGACTGCACCTTCCCGGTGGGCGCCGGTCCCGACGCGCTGCGGCAAGAGCTGGAACGCATCCGCGCCGAGGCGGAGGATGCCGTGCGTTCGGGCGCGGGCCAGTTGGTTATGACGGACGAACACCAGTCGTCGGAAAAAGTCGGCATGCCGATGATCCTGGCCACCTCTGCCGTACATTCCTGGCTGACCCGCAAGGGCCTGCGCACCTTCTGTTCGATCAACGTGCGGTCGGCGGAATGTATTGATCCGCATTATTTCGCCGTGCTGATCGGCGCAGGTGCCACCACGGTAAACGCCTATCTGGCGCAGGATTCGCTGGCCGACCGCATTCGGCGCGGGCTGTTGGACGGCAGCCTTGTCGATGCGATGCGCCGCTATGGCTATGCGGTGGACGCAGGGCTTTTGAAGATCATGTCCAAGATGGGCATTTCGGTGATCTCGTCCTACCGCGGCGGCCTGAATTTTGAGGCTGTGGGTCTAAGCCGTGCCATGGTCGCGGAATATTTCCCCGGCATGCAAAGCCGGATTTCCGGCATCGGCTTGGCGGGCATTCAGCTGAAGGTGGAAGAGGTCCACGCCAAGGGCTGGCTGGGCGGCGCCGACGTGATGCCGATCGGCGGTTTCTACAAGGCGCGGCGGTCCGGCGAAAAGCACGCCTGGGAGGCACAGACGATGCACATGCTGCAATCGGCCTGCGACCGCGCGAGCTTTGACATCTGGAAGCAATACTCGGCCGCCATGCGGTCAAACCCGCCGATCCATATCCGCGATCTGTTGGACATCAAGCCGCTGGGCAAACCGGTGCCGATCGAAGAGGTGGAATCCATCACCTCGATCCGCAAACGCTTTGTCACCCCCGACATGTCGCTGGGCGCGCTCTCGCCCGAAGCGCACAAGACCCTGAACGTCGCGATGAACCGCATCGGCGCGAAATCCGACAGCGGCGAAGGCGGCGAAGATCCGGCGCATTTCCTGCCCGAACCGAATGGCGATAACCCTTCCGCCAAGATCAAACAGGTCGCCTCCGGTCGCTTTGGCGTCACGGCTGAATATCTGAACGCCTGTGAAGAACTCGAAATCAAGGTCGCCCAAGGGGCCAAACCCGGCGAAGGCGGCCAGTTGCCCGGCATGAAAGTGACGGAACTGATTGCCCGTCTGCGCCATTCCACCAAAGGCGTGACCCTGATCAGCCCGCCGCCGCACCACGACATCTATTCCATCGAAGACCTTGCGCAACTGATCTATGACCTGAAACAGATCAACCCCCGCGCCAAGGTCACGGTGAAACTGGTGTCGTCCTCGGGCGTCGGCACGATTGCGGCGGGCGTGGCCAAGGCCAAGGCCGATGTGATCCTGATTTCCGGCCACAACGGCGGCACCGGCGCCTCTCCGGGCACTTCGATCAAATACGCGGGCCTGCCGTGGGAAATGGGCCTGACAGAGGCGCATCAGGTTCTGGCGATGAACAACCTGCGCGAACGTGTCACGCTGCGCACCGATGGCGGCCTGCGCACCGGGCGCGATATCGTCATGGCGGCGATGATGGGGGCCGAGGAATATGGCATCGGCACCGCCGCCCTGATCGCGATGGGCTGCATCATGGTGCGTCAGTGCCAGTCCAACACCTGCCCGGTGGGGGTCTGCACCCAGGATACCCGGCTGCGCGAAAAGTTCACCGGATCGGCGGACAAGGTGGTGAATCTGATCACCTTCTACGCCCAGGAAGTGCGCGAGATTCTCGCGCAGATCGGCGCGCGGTCGATAGACGAAATCATCGGTCGGGCAGATCTGCTGTCTCAGGTGTCGCGTGGTGCGGCGCATCTGGATGATCTTGACCTGAACCCGCTGCTGATCACCGTCGATGGCGCGCAGAAGATCACCTACGACCGCTCAAAACCGCGCAATCACGTTCCCGATACGCTGGACGCCGAAATCGTCAAGGATGGCGCGCGGTTCTTTGAGGATGGTGAAAAGATGCAGCTGTCCTATGCCGTGCGCAACACGCTGCGCACCATCGGCACGCGGGCATCCAGCCACATCGTCAAGAAATTCGGCATGCGCAACAACCTGCAACCCGATCATCTGACGGTGAAACTGTCTGGCTCTTGCGGCCAATCCCTTGGTGCCTTCGCGGTCAACGGGCTGAAGCTTGAGGTGATGGGCGACGCCAACGATTACGTTGGCAAGGGTCTGTCGGGCGGCACGATTGTGGTGCGCCCGCAGATGTCATCGCCGCTGAAGGCCGAGGATAACACCATCATCGGCAACACCGTGCTGTATGGGGCCACGGCGGGCAATCTGTTCGCCTCTGGTCGGGCGGGCGAACGTTTTGGCGTGCGCAACTCGGGTGCGAATGTGGTGGTCGAAGGCTGTGGGTCGAACGGTTGTGAATACATGACCGGTGGCGTCGCGGTGGTTCTGGGCCGCATCGGTGCCAACTTTGGTGCCGGGATGACCGGCGGCATGGCCTATGTTTATGATCCCAAAGGCGTGGCCGAAGATTTCATGAACCCCGAAACCATCCTGACCTGCGCCGTCGCCCACCCGTATTGGGAGGCGCAGCTGAAGGATCTGATCCAGCGCCACCTTGCCGAAACCGACTCGCGTCTGGCGGCGCGGATCTTGGCCGACTGGCCGAATGAGCGGGCGAATTTCCTGCAAGTCTGCCCGAAAGAAATGCTGCCGCATCTGGCCTATCCGCTGTCGGACGAGGCGCAGAAGGTTCCGGCAGAGTGATCGAAAGGCCCCCGGTTCCGGGGGCCTTTTCATTCACGCAGGTTGGATGGGATATCGCGCGCGGAATGTAGGATGCGCCAGATTTCGACGCTGCCTGCGCGGTCCAAATAGAAGATCACCTGCGGGAAGCCTTTCACCGGCCAAACCCGCAAAGCGCGGGCGTTCAAGGCCTGCGCCAATCGGGGCGATCCGATGCCCGGTTGATCTCGGATTTGCGCGATGGCAGTTTCCAGGGCATCAAGAAATCTGGCCGCGACCTCGACCCCGGCTTCGCTCAGGTAGTGGTCAACAATTGCCTCTACGTCCGTCAGTGCCAACTGTGGCAAAGGCGGCAAGCTCATCGCTTCAGATCAACCCGGGCACGCAGCGCGGCAAAGTAGGATTCATCGAACGCGGCAATCGGCGTCGGCGTGCTGCCATGCAGCTTGGCCCGCAAAGCCTCAACGTCCTTCTGCTGCCGGATCAGGTCGCGGATGTATTCACTGGAAGACATGAAACCACGCGCGCGAACCTGCTCGTCCACGAAGGCTTTCATATCGTCGGGAAGCGAGATGTTCATTGTGCTCATGGTCCCATCTTAGGGCATTGGCAGAAATTGGCAAGAATTGGCATAGCCACGGCAAAGACGGCCATTTCTGGCGCAACAGGCGGCCATGGGTGGCAAGCGGCTTATTGTCGTCTTGCTACTGACATGGTCCTGCACCATCTATGTCTGCGGAATTATTCCGAATGGAGAGTTGAAATGTCTGATCTGATCGTCGTTGGCTTTGATGACCAAGCTGTTGCCTTTGAACTGCGCGCTGCACTGGTGAAGATGCAGTCCGAATATCTGCTGGAAATGGAGGACGTTGTTGTCGTCACCAAATCCGCCGAAGGCAAGGTTGCGTTGCATCAGCCCGTGAACCTGACGGCTGCCGGTGCGGCGGGCGGCGGCATGTGGGGCGCGCTGATCGGCCTCTTGTTCCTGAACCCGCTGCTCGGCGCCGCTGTGGGGGCTGGTGCCGGTGCGATTTCGGGCAAGCTGACCGATATCGGCATCAACGACCAGTTCATGAAAGACATCGGCACCACCCTGCCGGACAATGGCGCTGCCGTCTGCGTGCTGGTGCGCAAGATGACCGGCGACAAGGTTCTGGCCGGTCTGTCGGCGTTCAAAGACAAAGGCCGTGTGCTGCAAACCTCGCTGACCACCGCGCAGGAAGATCAACTCAAGGGTCTGCTGGGCGCCTGAGCCATCGCAAAACCCGTGACGCCCCCTCCGCGCAACGTGGTGGGGCGTCACGCCTGCTATGGTTGACCAATCGTTAATCACAGCCACAAAGCATTGAAACAAAACACATCCAATTTGTCCCGGCCCGGGACAGAAAGCGGGATGCGAAAATCCCCCACGCCCCGGCTTGACCCGCGCCGCCGGATCGGGCCTAAGCTTTGGCATGGTCGATACCAAGAAACCCCGTTCCCGCAAAAAGGCGCCGCCGCCCGAGGTGGCGACCGAAGATGCGCCACCCCTGTCTCGCCCCCGCCGCATCCTGCGCTGGGCCGGGCGAGGGCTGGCGGGGGTCGGCGCGTTCTATCTGCTGTTGATCCTGCTGTTCAGCTTTCTGCCGCCGCCGATCAACCTGTACCAGATCAGCGAAAGCTGGCGGCTGGGCGGCATCTCGAAGGATTGGGTCAGCTGGGACGAGATTGCCCCAGTGATGGGCCGCTCTGCCGTGGCCGCCGAGGACGCGAATTTCTGCCTGCACTGGGGCTTTGATCTCGCCGCGATCCGCAAGGCCGTGGACGAAGGCGGCGCCCGCGGCGCCTCGACCATCAGCCAGCAGGTGGTGAAGAACGTGTTCCTCTGGCAAGGCCGCAGCTATGTCCGCAAGGCGATGGAGGCGATGATGACGCCCATCGTCGAACTGGTCTGGTCCAAGCAGCGGATATTGGAGGTTTACCTGAACGTCGCGGAATTCGGCGACGGTGTGTTCGGCGTGCAGGCCGCCGCACAGAAAAACTTCGGCGTCGATGCCAAGGATCTGACCGCCCTGCAGGCCGCGCGACTGGCCGCCGTCTTGCCGAACCCCAAGGAATACTCCGCCGACAATCCCGGCAGTTTCGTGCGCAAACGGACAAGATCAATCATGTCGGGGGCTGAGACGATTGCCGCCGATGGCCGCGCCAATTGCTTTGAAACGCGCGATTAGCCGTCATAGCTGTTGAATTCGCCGCCCCTTCGCGGCATTGAGGCGTCATTGCCTCTTATCAAGAAGACCTCAGTTTCCATGATCCGTCTCTATCACTTCCCTCTGTCGCCCTTCTGCCGGAAGGTGCGGCTTGTTCTGGCTGAGAAAAAGCTGGAGGTGGAACTGATCGACGAACGCTATTGGGAGCCCAGCCCCGATTTTCTGCGCCGCAACCCGGCGGGCAAAGTCCCGGTGCTGCGGATCGAAAACCGGGTGTTGTCGGAAAGTCAGGCGATCTGCGAATACATCGACGAAACGAACCCGACGCCACCGCTGATGCCAAGGGATGTTGACGCCCGGTATGAGGTGCGCCGTCTTTGCGCTTGGTTCGATGACAAGTTTCACAACGAAGTCACCTCGAAGCTGCTGTATGAACGGGTCAATGAGAAGATCATGGCCCAGGGCTATCCGGATTCGAAGAACGTCAAGTTCGGCGCGGGGCGGATCAAGTATCACCTCGACTATATGGGCTGGCTGCTGGATCAGCGCCGCTGGCTGGCAGGCGATGTGATGACGCTGGCAGACCTGACGGCTGCGGCGCATTTGTCTTGTCTGGATTACATCTCGGATGTGGATTGGAACCGTTCGGCCACGGTCAAGGACTGGTACGCCAAGATCAAATCGCGCCCAGCCTTCCGCACGCTGTTGGCCGATCAGATTTCCGGCTTTCCGCCACCGGCGCATTATGCCGATCTGGATTTCTGATCCGGCGCGCCGGGGCTCTGCCCCGGACCCCGGAGTATTTGTGCCAAGATGAAAGCGCTAAGAGAATCCTTGGCTGCGCAGGCTGTGGCGGAGGGGTTCTCCAAAATCGGCATCTGCGCACCGGACGCGATGCCAGAGGCGGCGGCGCGGCTGCGGAAGTTCTTGGCCGACGGGCATCATGGCCAGATGGCCTGGATGGCAGAGCGTGAGGCATGGCGCGGATCGGCGGCGGCGCTGTGGCCCGAGGCGCGGTCGGTGATCATGCTGGCCGAGGTTTACACGCCCGAAACCGATCCATTGGCGGTGCTGAACCAGCGCGACCGCGCCGCGATTTCGGTCTATGCGCAGGGCAAGGATTACCACGATCTGGTGAAACGGCGGCTGAAGCGGCTGGGCCGCTGGCTGCTGGATCAAGCGGCGCGGCATGGTCTGCCTGCCGAGATAAAGGTGTTTGTCGATACCGCCCCGGTGATGGAAAAACCACTGGCGCAGGCGGCGGGTCTGGGCTGGCAGGGCAAGCATACCAACCTTCTGGCCCGCGATCTGGGATCGTGGTTTTTTCTGGGGGCGATTTTCACCACGCTGGACCTGCCGAAGGACAGGGCTGAGGTCAGCCATTGCGGCAGCTGCACCGCCTGTCTGGATATCTGCCCGACCAGGGCCTTCCCTGCACCCTATCAACTGGATGCGCGGCGTTGCATTTCCTACCTGACCATTGAACACAAAGGGCCGGTTGACGAAGGCTTGCGCGCCCTGATGGGCAACCGGATTTATGGCTGCGATGATTGTCTGGCGGCCTGCCCGTGGAACAAATTCGCGCAGGCCGCGACCGAGATCGGCTATCAGCCGCGCGTCGGCGCGCCGGAACTGGCAGAGCTGGCGATGCTGGATGACGCCGGGTTCCGCGCGCGTTTTGCCGGTAGCCCGATCAAGCGCATCGGGCGGGATCGCTTTGTGCGCAATGTGCTTTATGCCATCGGCAATTCAGGCATTGCGGCACTGGCCCCGGTGGCGGCGGCCCTGCGAACGGACCCGGATGCGGCGGTGGCCGAGGCGGCGGATTGGGCGATCAACCGGCTTGGCGCAGCTGATCGCGCAGGGTCGTGACCGCATCGCGTAGGGCGGCCAAAGCGGTGGCATCCAGGCCAGAGCGGGCAAGGATACAAGCCGGGATATGCTCTGCCCGCGCCTGCAGACTGCGGCCCTGATCGGTCAGTGTCACGCGGACCTGACGTTCATCGCTGGCGCTGCGGGTACGCTGCACCAGTCCCTGCCCCTCGATCCGCTTCAACAGTGGCGTAAGCGTGTTCGATTCCAGATCAAGCGCGCGACCCAGCGCGCCGACCGTCTGATCATCCTGATCCCACAGGCTCAGCAGCACCAGATACTGCGGATAGGTCAGCCCCAGATCGGCCAGCAATGGCGCATAGACCCGTTGCATGGCATGGTTGGCTGAATACAGCGCGAAACAGATCATATCGGGCAGGGCGAGGGTCATCAGGGTTAGATATATCGTTCACGATTTAATCGCAAGGGGATTGACCGGGCCGGAAGAATCAGGCAATTACATCGTACACGAATAAATCGGATACGAAAGGAAATCAGATGACGACGGACCCGAAATACTGGACCAAGGCCAAAGCCACCGGCGGCGGCCGCAATGGGGTGGCCAGCCTTGCCTCTGGCATGCTGACGGTCACTTTGGCCACGCCCAAGGAACTGGGTGGATCGGGCCTTGGCCACAACCCGGAAGAGCTGTTCGCGCTGGGCTATGCCGCCTGCTATCTGGGCGCGATGCGTTTTGCCGCGCAGTCGGAAAAGCTGGGCACGGTGCCCGACGATGCAACGGTGACGGCCTCGGTCGGGATCGGCCCGCGCAGCGAAGGCGGCTTTGGTCTGGCGATCACGCTAGAGGTGTCGATGCCCGGCGTGGCACCCGAGGTGGCCGCGAAAATCGCCGAGCGTGGCCATTTCATCTGCCCCTATTCGCACCTGTCGCGCGGTGGCGTTGCCGTGGAAACCAAACTGGTCTGAGGCTTTGCTGCTGTGGCCCCTGAATGGGGGCCACATTCCCGCCCAATGCTTTGTGCTTGGCGGGGCCGCCGCCACCGCTTAGGCTGACCCAAAAAGCGGAGGATGCCATGGCGGACAGGTTGCAGGGCAAAGTTGCCATTATCTCGGGCGGTGCCAGCGGTTGCGGGGCCGCCGCCGCGCGTCTGTTCGCGGCCGAAGGCGCTGCGGTGGGCATCATCGACCGCAATGCCGATCTTGGGCAGGCTCTGGCGGCAGAGCTGACCAACGCCGGGCATCGCGCGGTTTTCGCCGCCGCTGACGTGTCGCAAAAGGCGCAGGTCGAGGCGGCCGTGGCCAATGTGGCGCAGGCGCTTGGCCCGGTGAACGTGCTGTTCAACCACGCGGGCACCATCGTGATCAAACCCTTCCTTGAAACGGAAGAGGCGGATTGGGATTTCCTGTTCGATGTGAACGTCAAATCCATGTATCTGATGACCCGCGCCGTGCTGCCGATGATGGTCGCGCAGGGCAAGGGCGCAATCGTCTGCACCTCCAGCATTTCCGCCGTCTACGCGACGCCGATGGAGGTGCTGTACGATGCCACCAAAGGCGCCTGCCACATGTTCGCCCGTGCCATCGCGGTAGAGTTTCGCGACCGTGGTATCCGCTGCAACGCGATCTGCCCCGGCTTCATCGAAACCCCGCATGGCGTGCGAGAGATCAAGGAATTGGCCGCGCTGGGCGTTGATGCGTCAGAGGCCGCGATCACCGCGGCGCAGGGGCGGTTGGGCAAACCCGAAGATATCGCCCGCGCCGCGCTGTATCTGGCCTCCGACGATGCCGAATTCGTCACCGGGGCGCAACTGTTCGTGGATGGCGGCTTCTCGGCGGTCTAACCGCGCACAGAACGCAACTGGCAACAGCCGTGGGGCTTGCAAAATTTCTGCCGCGCCGTTTGCGAAAATTTGCCGCAAATGCGGTGTATTCCGGCTGTCATGGCACAGTTTTCGATCACCCCTGGCACACCTGAGTTTCTGCTGCTTTGCCTTGCGGCCTATCTGCTTTTGGCCAATTTTCTGGCCCTGATCGCCTTCGTTGTCGATGGCCGACGCGCGCGCAACGGCGATCCCCGGGTGCCTGAAACGGTGTTTCTGTTCGTCGCATCTTTCGGAGGCTGGTTCGGTGCGGCGCTTGGGCAAGTGCTGTGCAGCCAGGGCGCGCGGGCGCGGCCGTTCGGGGTTATGCTGCACGTCTGTGGCATGATCCTGCCAGCGGCGCTTGTCACGGCTTTGGTGATTTCTGACCCACAGCACGCCGTTGCGCGGGCGCAGGCCTTTGCCCAGAGGCTGATTGCCCCGGAACCTCAGGGTCCGGAAGAGGTTGTTTTGGGCGGAAACTCGGGCGGCAAGACCCGGCTGCCACAGCCGCCGCGCCGCTTTGGCCCCGGCACCGACAATCTGCCGCTATTTCACAATTAGCGCATAGGGATCAAACCCGGTGTTCAGCAAGGTCATCATCGGATAATCCGTCAACTGGATGCTGCCCCGCCCCTGTGGCGCCGGATTGCTGATGCGGATCATATGCGTGAACGGTGTCCGGCCTTCGAAATAGCCGCTGACCACCACCGCATGCAAACCACCCGTCACCCAACGCCCGATCATGATCGCGGGGCCGCGGCGCAGAAGGCGGGCGAACTCCTCAATCTCGCCGGGCAGTTGCGGATGCAGATGCATTTGCAGCGACGCCGCATAGCGATCCAGATTGTTCAGACTCGGCTCCAACCCGCCGCCGCCGCCACTGGGATCGTTGTTCGGTGCCACCTGGGCCAGCCCGGGCATGGCGCTGGTCATCCGGCCCGTCGCAAGGCCAGCGGCCACAACCCAGCAACTCATCCCGGTGCTTTGGCCAACGCGGGGCACGGCGTAGTCGATTTCGGTCTGCAAGCCCAGGGCGCGCCAGGTGTTTGTTCCGGCGATGCCATCTACCGTCAGCCGCCCCCCCGGGCCGGTATAGCTGGCCTGAAACCGCCGCAGGACAGCTTCGGTGCGGCGCCCGAAATCGCAGTCCTCTGACAGCACTTCCGACCCCGGTTCATGCGACAGCCATTCGTTCAACAAACGCTGCAGATACAGAACATGCGGGTCCGGTCTGTGGGGGCGCAGGGTGATCATGGCGAGCTCCGGAAAATCGGTGGGGTCAAAAGCAATGGTTCAACACGGCAAAGCTAACATGCCGGGTTCCGGGCGACCAAGGCCAAACTTGGCCCAGTTTCGTGCACGGGGCGCGGTTTGGCTAGGGCAGGGGCCGATTCTGCGCTAGACTGATCATCCAACAGCGGGAGAGAGACGATGACCAAACATCTGGCAGACCATCGCACACCGTCGCAGGGCGCGCGGGTGCAGCACTTCTTGCGCATCGCACGCGATCGTTCGGAAACGATCTGGCGCGATGTGTTCCGGCGCAGCGCGCCCAGCAGCGGCAACGGCCGCCGCGTGGTCGAATACGCGCGGATCGAACGGCAACCGCACGACTAGAGCCTGTCTGGTTTTCATAGAAACATGCGGATCGAAATTCGCGGTCGAGC
>CAMFLG010000026.1 GCA_945957495.1 uncultured Pseudorhodobacter sp.
CCAAACACCTCGAAGGCCGCGCAGTTGACCTTGTGCCGTGGATTGACGGCAAGCCGCGCTGGTGGTGGCCGCAGATTTACCAGATCGCCGCGGCGATGTGCCTCGCCTCGCGCGAGTTGAAAACCAACATCGTCTGGGGCGCGGTCTGGGATATGCGGTTGGCCGATCTGGCTGTAGGTGTCACCGATTTGGCGCGTCTGCCGGATGCGATGCAGCGTGAGGGGTTGGCCTATAATGCCCGTCACCCGGGCGCCGATTTTCCGGACGGCCCGCATTTCGAGATCCAGACGTGAGCGCGTGGCCCATCATCGCGGCGTTGGTGCTGGCGATCGGCACCGGCGCGGCGGGTTATATCAAAGGACGCAGCGACAATGAGGCAACGCACACTGCTGCCGCCCTGGCCGAAGCCGAAGCCCGCGCCGCAGATCAAGCCCGCATCCTGGCCGCCGAACAAAAGGTCCGGCTGCTGAACCAAGCCCTTGAGGATCAAGCCTATGCTGACCCCGTGCAAAGCCCTGCTTGCCTGCCTCGCTCTCGCGTGCTGCGGCTCAACCAATACGCCGCCCCCTGATCTGCCGCCCGTGCCGGGGCCGCAACAACTCCCTGACCGCGCCCTGACGGATCAGGAGATTGAAGTGTTCTGGGGCAGGGACAGGGCCAATCTGGCGATGTGCGTGGGGCGGCAGGCTTGATCCAGCGCGCGCTGTGGGGTAATGTTGGCGGGCGCGTGATTGGCAGAGTGGTCTATTGCATCCTCCGTTGGTGGACATGCGGGAAACCGCATCGCAGGTTCGAATCCTGCATCCGCGCCAACCGCTTTCCGGCGGTGCATCGAATGACGGCAGTTTATACCAAGGTTCGCGGCGTGACTGCCACAGCAAGTCGCCGCAGATGCACTACCAGGGCGCGGACACGCAGAGCAATGACGGCAAAGCCCGAGTGATCATTAGGGACTGCGGCCTCACCTAGCGCATACGATATTCGCAAGTCCGTTATGGCCCGCGCTCTACAGCCCTCGCTTCACGGCGGGGGCTTTTTCATTTCCGCTATCACAGAAACGCCCATCCGATCTGACATAACGCGGCGGATATGTCAGGTGCATCGCTGAAACACCCGTAGTGACTGATCTTCCGGCCAAAGGAGAACCCCATGGCCGTAGAACTGATCGACCTTGTTGCCATCGAACCGGCAGACGTTTCAAACGACGATCTGGTCCTGATGTGGGACATTGCCGCGCCATCAGGAAACGCCAAGAAGGCGACACGGGCTCAGTTTCTTGCAGGCGTGGCGATGGAAGAAACCGACGTGGTGTTCGGCGATGTGGACGCCGACGCGCTGAACGCCCCTGTGGGCGCCATTGACGAACTGACCGTGGCAACTGGCCTGATCATCGGCGCGACCATCGAGAAGGTGCTTACGGCCTCTGCCAGCCTGTCTGTGGCGGATATCCTTGCGTACGATGATGGCACGGCGACCATGACGGTGACAGGCGCCGTGTCGGGTGATGTGGTGATCCTGGCGCTGCCTGCCGGGATGCCTGCCGGGATGATCGTGCGCGGCGACGTGACGGCCGCCAACACAGTGACAGTGCGGATCTACAATGCCACCGCGGCGACGATCACGGCTGCGTCCTATACCGTGCGGGCCTTGGTGATCCGGGTGGCCTAAGCGCCTTCGCACATCATGGCTGGCATCTTGCCGCCCAACTGCGCCTCACCCTTCGCGGCGGGATCAGCGTTATGAAAATCGCAGGTATCCATGCCGCTTGGCTCATGCCCGAACGTGCCGTCAATGAAGCCAACTGGCGTGCGGCATCCAGTTCTGCCGCCCCAGAAATGGCACAATCCCCAATCACGACCAATGGCGCGGAAATTGTTGCTGCGATCCCACCAGCGGCAAGATTGACAGCGATTTGTCTTTTTCCGCGTCATTCGTCCCTCTCCCGTGCTTCCGGTTCCTCGTGCTCAACTGGCACTTCGCCCGACCCGCCGCACATGTGGCAGCCGCATTGCGCCGTATCATTGCGCAGATAGCCCGTGCCGTCGCATTGATCGCACTCGCGCATTTCCGGCACCTCGCGGCCATAGTGCGCATCTGCCGCGATAGCGTTTCCGTCCAATGGGTGGCGGGTCATGCTTCACCTTCCTGTGCGATCAGGGCGCGGAGAATGGCGATCAGCCACGCGCGGGCGGGCGACACAGAATGCAAGCTAGGCTCGGACACTTCGCCATATCCTGATATGCCGCTGATTACATTCCACACCGATGCCTTGCCGCTCATATAGATGGTGGCCATGTATCCCGGCGTGCTAATGTTTCCGTCGCCGAGCACCGCCTCATGCAGCGCCTTGGCAGCGTCGATGGAACCATCAAACGCTTTCCAGCACAGATCGGTGTGCAGGCAAGCTGGACGTGGCAGGTCGCCCCACCACTCCCCTGCCTCCACCTTCGCCAGCAGGTCTTTCAGTGCGGTCATTTCCCGGCCCTCCATTTATCCAGATCGGCGAGGGCGGATTTTGCGCAATTTCCGCAATCATCCAGCAAGGCCTCGCGTGGCTTCCATTCCAAGCCGCCGTATCGTTTATTCGGTGTGGCGTTCCAGGATTTGTCGTAAAATCGTAGCGCCTGTTCCATCGCCTCGACCACGGCGGCGGGCGGGGTAGGCTTTCTGTCAATCGCAACGGCGGCAGCGCGCAGACATTCAGCCGCGCCCAACTCCCGAACGTGCTGGAACACGCCCAGAGGCGGCTCTCGGTTAATGCGTACAACGTAATCGTGCGGTTCGTTGTCTGGACGCTCGCCCGGGGTGACGTTTTGTATCCAGAGCATCACGCACCGCCTTTCACGTCATGATCAATGCGCATCGCAAGGATTGCCGCTTTCACCTCGCCCCAAGTCGTTGCTGGCCGTTTGCTGCAGTTCTCGACCACATCAGCCGCGCGGGTGAGTTGTGCGTTCAAAAGATGGTCGATCCCCCACATGATACGCTTGTCGTACTGTTCGGCGGTTGTGGTGTCGTCGCCGGAGCCAACGCTGAGATAAAGCGCAAGCCCTGACAGAGTATCGCGGAAGTCATCCCGCTCTGCCCGCAGGGTGGCGAGTTCTGCGGCTTGGTCTTCGATCAGGTCGGCGCAGCGCGTCAATTTGCTGCGCCATAGCTGAAGCATCGTGTCCGGTTTTGCGGAGCAGTTACGCGCATCCGCCACCAGCGCGATCTGTTCGGGGGTCATTTGGCTTCTCCGATCTTGGCGAGAGCGGCGCGCAGGGCATCACCGATCACAACATTGAATGACACGCCCGTTTCGTGGATTTCTTCGGCAGCATCCACCATGGCAGCAAAAGCGCGCTTGTCGGCTAACAGCAGCTTCACCGCTTCGGCCAGCAGTTGCTCGTCTGTCGGGCCGGGAAGGGTGCGAACATCATCACGGCACCGGAAACAGTTCTGCGCAGACCGGTCCAAGCCGTAGTCGCGCTGTTCTTGCGCGCCACGCTTATTGCAAGCCTCCGCCGCCGCCGTCTGCATGGCCTTCCAGCCAAGCGCGGGCGTGGGGTCGGGTTCGAGGGCGGCGGTGATGCGGGAGGTGTAGTCGGCTTGGGCTGCGGCTTGGGCGAGATCAGCGCTTGCATAGAGTCCGGGCGTAAAGATATCGCAAAATCCGGGGACAGACCAAAGCACATGGAAGCCGCCTGAATAATACGCCTCGACGCGGATGCTGCCGAACAGTGGCGCTTTGGCGCGGTATGCGCGACCATCGCCAAGGTCATCCCACACCAGCGGCTTGACCCTGACCGCTTGTCGCACGTCACTGGCCCTTTCGTCTACGACAACGGGCGTTGTGGTGGTTGCGGCGTCGGCAAGGGCGCCGACAGTTGCTTGGATTTTCATTTCGCCACCCCCGCCTCGGTCAGCCAGCGCCGGACTTCCGCCTCATCCGCGTCGTGCAGCTGTGCGACACGGCGGATGGCGCGGGATTGATCGGCGGCACCGGCAACGCCGCCCACGGAATGTCGCCGGGCCGGGGTGATCTGGGTTTCGTACTCGGCGATGATCGTTTGCAGATAGGGGTGGTCAAACATTGGGTGTCCTTTCGGTGGGGGGGTGATCATCAAACATGCTCATTTGCATCATGGGCGGCGCTTCCGCAGGCGGCTGCCAGATCCACGGGCCTGAGGCCATGGGCAGCCGCGAGAGCGCGCCACGCATACGCCGCTGCCAGTGGGTGAACTCCGTTGCCGAGCAGACGCAGAGCGCGTGACCGGGTGGCCAGCCCATCAGCCATTCGACGAACAGCGGATTCAGCCGCCGCTTGTTCCGCCCGATCCACAAACGCCGCCAGACGGCCCGCCCATGCGAGGCAATCAGCGAGGCCCGTAGCGGGCGCCAGATCAGGCGCAATTGCGAGAGTGTCGGCCCAAGCTGCGCTGTCTCCGGGGCCGGGTGGGAAAAGAGCAACGTCGCGTCTGCCAGGCCTATCTGATGCTTGCCGGATCGGTCCAAAACCGCCTGCGCATCCGCTTGCGCACCTTTCGTGTCCTGGGCTGCGCTCGGCGTCGTCCACTGTGCCGCCTGCGCTGGCAGAGGTATCCCGCCCGCCCCGAATGACTGGTTCGGCCCGCCCTTTTCCGCATCCGATGCCCGCGGGGTTCCCCACTGCACCGCATCCGTCGCCAGACACGCATTGCCCGCCTTGGCCGATGGCTTCTGCCCCGATCCGCGCGCCGTCACATCGTGAGCCTGTGGGGTTGTCCAAAGGCGCGCCTGGTTTTGCAGCCCCACCTGGCGCTTGATCCCGTCCGGGGTCACGCCCGTCGCAGATGTGCCTTCCTGCAACTTGCGGCCGCCGTTCGGTGTGTTCGGCGTGTACCACATCGCCTGCGCCAATTCCTCCGCCCGCCGCGAGAAGTCGCTGTTGCCCGCCGCGCTGTTGCCGTTCTGCGCTGGGGTTCCCGCCATCGGCGTTGGCCACTGCCCCTCCGCCACATCGTTCAGGTTCTGTGACCATCCTGTCGCCGCTTTGCGCTGTTGCCTCGGCCCGTCCGGTTGATCCCCGCTGCGCACATCCCGCGCTTGCACGGTGGGCAACGATGAAAACCCGGAGCCTTTCATGCGGCGCGCCTGTTTCAGCCGCTGAGAATGCGCCAACCGCAGGAGTCCAGCCCATTTCTCGTAACTCGCGGAGTACGGCTTCAAGACCGAGGGTGATGTGCCCCGCGACGTTTTCGAGAAACACCCATTCTGGTTCGACCTCGCGGATGATGCGGGCAACGTCTGGCCAGAGGTGGCGGGGATCGTCTGCGCCTTTGCGCTGTCCCGCCTGGGAAAACGGCTGGCATGGGTATCCGGCGAGAACGGTATCAACGATTCCGCGCCATGGTCTGCCGTCAAAGGTCTTGACGTTATCCCATATCGGGGCTGGATGCAGGTAGCCGGCGCGCTGTCCTGCGATAAGTGATTGTCGTGGGTATTCTTCCCACTCGACATAGCAGGAGGTGGCAAAGCCCACCTCGGCAAGTCCAAGACCCATGTCAAGTCCGCCGCCGCCTGCACAGAGGGAGAGGCCGTGTCTGGGAGGTAGCACCATGTCAATTCAACTCCCCCACAGGCACAGCCATATAGCCGGACCCGCTGGCTACCATGCAGCCCATGAGCGGGCCTTCTGCGGGCGGTACGACGATCAGCGTCCAAGTTCCCTGCGCGCTGACAAACGTCATGACAATGCCGCCCCGATCCTCTGCGGCGCGGGCTATCTCGTGTTCGCCGTATTTATCGGCCAGCGTGGACACCACGTCAGGCAGAGGCGCGCATTGCGGGGCGGTGGCGAGGATCAGTGCGAGGGGGGTCATCATCAGAACTTGCGCTCCGCTTCCATGCGGCGCAGGGCGGCACCCATCGTTTCATCAGGCCGAATGTCATAGTCGCACCCGATGCAGCCGCCCTTCCATGATCCGCTGCGCTCGCCCACCTCGCCGTCAAACTCGATGTCGATGCTCTCTTTGATCCATCGCGGCCATCCCAGCGCCTTGAACATGCGCCAACACAGGACATGCCGACGCTTTGACACAGTGGCTTTGCGGTACTGCACCTCGCCGGACCTCAACGTGTAGGTGTAGGGGTGGACCTCGATGTAAGGTAGCACGCGCCCGCTCTCGCCAAAGCTGTAGCGCAATGCCTGCCATGACCCATCGGGCATCATGGTTTCATAGGCCAGCGTGTGCCAGGTCCACGGCCAATCCCATTGCCAGCGCCGTTGGCCCCAATGCAGCACGACGCCGAACTCTTGCGCCATATAGAAGCCCCAAGACGGCTCTTCACCCACCTGATATTCGCGGCGACTGATCCCCAACGGGATATAGACCTGCGCAAAACCAAGGCCCACGTTCAACATTCGGTCGCCTTGGTCATTGTCATTCGAATGGATCAGCACCCGAAGGGCAAAGCCAGTGAACTTGCCCCAACTCATTTCCAGCGACTGGTCGTTCTGCAGCCAACCGCGCCACATGCCCTTTTCCCTGCTCGTATGTCGGAAAATCATCACTTCACCCCGCACGGTGCTTTGGCGTGGGTGACGGCGGGTGCAGGGTGATAATTCGGGCAATTATCCACCTGCGCATCGGTGCAGCCTGCGGGGAACGTGATCGACGTGACGGAAGCGCAGTCCCAAACCCACGCATCGGTGCAGCCTGCGGGGATAACGAGCGGGCCAGTGTGGTTTTTGTCGGCAATGTAGGTTGTCATTGGTCCTGTCCTTGTTCTGTGGGTTTCTGGTGGCCGATGGAGGGGGTCATGCTCTTTCCTTGCGTAGAATGGCGGTGGAATCTCGCAGCACCACTTTGAAACCAAACGAGAGTTGCCAGATTGTGGATCTAGGGGTCCCCCGTTCGAGCCGGGGCGTCGGTACCATCCTTCCTTATTATTGCACTCAATCGCACCGCCTCCGGGCGCAGTTTTGTGGTCGCATGGGCCTTGGCCCGGCTGCGCCATAGCGATATGGTCGGCGTTCTGAATTGAAGGAATGCCTGATGACCCCTGAAGCCGCCCGCCGTATCCCCCTTGTAATCGCTACGGAAATCGCCGCGACCCCGGCGCAGGTGACGGCGGCGATCACGCTTTTGGACGAAGGCGCCACCGTACCCTTCATCGCGCGCTATCGCAAAGAGGTGACGGGCGGTCTGGACGATACACAACTGCGCAACCTGGCAGAGCGGCTGATCTACCTGCGCGAGTTCGAGGCGCGGCGGGCGGCGATTCTGGCCTCGATCACCGATCAGGGCAAACTGACCGACGCGCTGGCGCTGTCGATCAATCGCGCCACCACCAAGGCCGAGATTGAAGACATCTACCTGCCGTTCAAACCCAAACGCCGCACCCGCGCGATGATTGCGCGCGAAAACGGTCTGGCGCCTTTGGCCGAGGCTATTCTGGCCGATCATGCCGCCGACCCTGCCAGTTTGGCCAAGGCATATGTCACCGAGGCTGTGCCGGATGTGAAATCGGCGCTGGAAGGCGTGCGCGATATTCTGGCCGAAGGTCTGGCCGAGGATGCAGCCCTTCTGGGCCGCCTGCGCGAGCATATGAAAAAGGTCGCGCGTCTGTCGGCCAAGGGCGTTGCGGGCAAAGAGGTGGAAGGCGCCAAATTCTCGGACTATTTCGCGCATTCGGAACCCTGGCACTCTGCCCCCAGCCACCGCGTTCTGGCGATGCTGCGCGGCCAGAACGAAGGTTTCCTGACGCTGGATCTTGAGGTGGACCCCGATGCACCCAAGGGCGAAAGCCCTGCCGAACGGGCTTGTGGGGCGGCCTTGAACGCGGGCGGCAAGGGTGCCGGCGATCAATGGCTGCGCGAGGCTGCAGCCTGGGCCTGGCGGGTGAAACTGAAAACCTCGCTGACGCTGGACCTGATGGGCGATCTGCGCGAACGCGCCGAGGCAGAGGCGATCCGGGTTTTTGCCCGCAATCTGAAGGATTTGCTGCTGGCGGCCCCTGCGGGCGGCAAGGCGACGATGGGGCTTGATCCGGGCATCCGCACCGGGGTCAAGGTGGCGGTGGTGGATGCGACGGGCAAACTCGTCGCCACCGATACCGTCTATCCGTTCCAGCCGAAAAACGATCTGCGCGGCGCGCAGGTGGCGATTGCGCAACTGATCGCCAAGCATGGTGTCAAGCTGATCTCGATCGGCAATGGCACTGCCAGCCGCGAAACCGAAAAGATGGTGGCCGATCTTCTTGCGGTGCTTCCCGGTGCCGAAAAACCGGTGAAGGTGATCGTGTCCGAAGCAGGCGCGTCGGTTTATTCGGCCTCCGAACTCGCGGCACGGGAATTCCCCGGTCTGGACGTTTCCTTGCGCGGCGCGGTTTCCATCGCGCGCCGCCTGCAGGATCCGCTGGCCGAACTGGTGAAGATCGAACCCAAGGCCATCGGCGTTGGCCAGTATCAGCACGACGTCGATCAGCACCGCCTGGGCAAAAGCCTGGAGGCGGTGGTTGAGGATGCCGTGAACGCGGTGGGTGTCGATCTGAACACCGCCTCGGCACCGCTGCTGGCGCGGGTTTCGGGCGTTGGCCCGGGCCTGGCCGAGGCGATTGTCAGCCACCGCGACGCCAACGGCCCCTTTGCCACCCGGCGCGACCTGCTGAGAGTCGCGCGGCTGGGGCCGAAGGCGTTTGAACAGGCGGCGGGATTCCTGCGCATCGCGGGGGGCAAGGAACCGCTGGACGCCTCGTCGGTCCACCCCGAGGCCTATGACGTGGCGCGCAAGATCGTGGCCGCCTGTGGCCGCGATATCCGCGCCCTGATGGCCGATCCCAGCGCGCTGAAGGGCCTTGATCCGCGCGCCTTTGTCGATGCGAAATTCGGTCTGCCCACGGTGAAGGATATTCTGGCCGAACTGGAAAAGCCCGGTCGCGATCCGCGACCCAGCTTCAAGACCGCCACCTTTGCCGATGGCGTCCATGAGATCAAAGACCTGAAACCGGGCATGATGCTGGAAGGCACCGTCACCAACGTCGCGGCTTTTGGCGCATTCGTCGATGTGGGCGTGCATCAGGATGGTCTGGTGCATGTCAGCCAACTGTCGGACAGCTTTGTCAAAGACCCGCATGCGGTGGTCAAGGCGGGCGATGTCGTCAAGGTGCGGGTGGTCGAGGTGGACGTGGCGCGCAAACGCATCGGTCTTTCGATGAAGAAGGACAGCGGCGAGGCCCGCGAACAGGCGCGTGAGCGCGGGCAAGACAGCCCCGCGCCGCAAAAATCCAAACCCCTGCCGCAATCAGCCGGGCCAACCGGGGGCAACACCGCCTTCGCCGATGCGCTGAAAGGCAAGTTCGGGCGGTAGGTAGCGGTTCCCGCCAATTTGATTAAAATTTGCCTTCACATTGGCTCAAATACTCTGCGGGGGAGTCGCCTTGGCGCAGCCAAGGCGACGGGGGCGCAAAGCCCCCTCTTTAGGCCTCAGTTCGAGGCGGTCGCAGGCATATCGCCCCGGATGAAGGCCGAGAAATCCTGCCCCGCCCCGATGGTTTGTGCCCGGGCGGTGATGGCCCCTTCGGCGCGGCGCTGATCCATCGGTTCATTGCCCTGCAACCCGCCCATCTCGTCAATATATTCCGGCAGGCGCCCCGACAGGATGATGCGGCGGTCCAGCGGCAGGTTCGGCTGGAAGGTGCGCACCAGCAGAAACACGGTCGAAGTGCAGTTGGCGGTGATCGTGTTGTAAAACTTGGGTTTTTCCGCCAATTGGTTGCCAAGCCCCACGAATTGCAGGAACAGATCGCGCTGCTTGTCGGCGGGCAATGCCACTGGAAAAAGATGCACATCCTCGTGCCGCATATTGGTGCGCACCCGCACCACGTCATTTTCCTGCGCGCCAATCAGCACCAACTCGTATTTGCGAAAGAATCCGCCCAGCGTGCTGTAGGATTCGCCGACTTCCTTGCGGATCTCGACCGAAAACGCGATGTGCTGGCCATCGGCAAAGCCGAAACTGACGATCAGATGCGCGATATCGGGATTGCCCCAGGTTGAGGTGAACATGTCCAGACCGGTCAACTGATCCAGATTGACGGTAAGGGTCTGCCAATCCGGCACCGCGTCGGTTTCCGAGGTCCAGTTGAAATTGCGGATGTTGTGCAGCGTCACGACCGGGCCGTTGACCTCGGCGGTGACGCCATGCGCGACTTCTGGCTGCCAGTTGCGGTCCTGCCGGGGGTGGATAGTCTGATACCACGCCCCCACCAGCACCGCCGACAGCGCGAATGTCGCCCAGGCCTTGCGGCGGCTTTGAAACCGCAGGATCAGCGTTGCCAGACAGGCCGCGCCCAGCAGCGCAAAGGCCAAGATGCGCAAGGCTCCGCTCAGTTGAAACCATAGCGCCAGCGCCGCCCAGGCCGTGGCCAGCACCAGCATCAGCACAAAGAGGGTATGGGCAAGGCCACGGGCGATGCGGTGCAGGGTCTTTGGGGAAGGGGGCATGGCAAAGTCCAATTTATTGGCCGGGCGCTAGAGCGTATCGCGATCAATCGACTTCAATTGAACGCGAAACGCTCGGGCCCGGCCGGAATTGCGGTCAGGGGCGGGTGCTGTTGACTTCCATCAATAGCCGTTCGGTGCGGGCCTCGTCGATCTTGTTGTGCAGGCGCTGCGATTCCTCGGTATCGCGGATGGATTTGGTGATGGCGACGGTCGAAGACACCAACATCAGCGCGGCCATGGCGTAAAAGCCCTTGGCGGCAAAGCTGGCCTCCATGAAATAGATGCCCCCTGCCATCATCACGGCGGCCACGCCGAAGTTGAAATAGGTGAACATCATCCACGCGGAGGAGGGTTTGGTTTGCAATGCGTCAGACATGGGTTTGATCCTTGATATGAGGGGAAAATCAGGCGGTCAGAGCGTTCAGGCAGCTTGTGATTTCAGCCGTGCCAGAATGAGGGCTGCATCGGGGCGCAGGGCGGCACCGCAGCCTGCGGCGGCAAGCCGGTCGCGCATGGCCTCGGCGTTGCTGCTGGCCGACAGGTCCAGCATGGCGGCGCGGGTGGCTTCGGTCATCGCTTGGCGCTGTTGCAGGCGGGCGAGGGTAGTTTCCGCCTCGGTCAGGCTGGCGGTGGCACTGTGCGGCGCCGATCCGCGCAGGCGCTGGGTGTGGTCGGTGGCGATGGCAAGGCGCTGGCCGCGCTGCAGGTCGCGCAGACGGGATTCGCTGTCGGCCAGCATGCCGCGCAGATGGGTGATTTCGCTGTCATAGGTAGCGATGGCGCGGGCGGTGGTGTCGGCCTCTGCCTCCAGCTGGGCGATGGCGCCAGCGGCCTCGATGGCCAGATCCTCGCGCCCCATGGCCAGCGCGGCCAGCGCGCGCACCTCCAGATCGACGCGCTGGGCGGCGATACGCTCGGCGGTTTTCTTTTCGCGCTCGGCATAGGCCATCACCATCGCCACGGCGCGGCGGGCGGTTTCCACCCCGGCAGCGCTGTCGCGCAATTGCTGGCGCAGGACGGTCAGGGCGGTAGCATCGGTCAGGGCCTCTGCGGCATCGGCATTGCGGCCGCGCAACAGGGTGACAAACAGTTTGATCATCTTACGCTCCCTTGTTATGAACGTTGTTCACGAAACCCTTATGACCGATTCGTGAACGTCGTTCAAGTCTTTTCTTGAACATCGTTCACGAAAAGTGAGGCGGCATGAAAACCAAACGCGAAGAGAACCGCGATGATCTGAAAAAGCGGCTGGTGGATGCGGCAGAGGCGCGGATTGCGGCGGGCGGCCTATCGGGGCTTAAGGCGCGCGATGTGACGGCGGATGCCGGTTGCGCGCTGGGGGCATTGTATAATGTGGTTGAGGATCTTGATCGGCTGATCCTGCTGGTGAACTCGCGCACGCTGGCGCGGCTGGGGGCGGTGCTGCAAGCGGCGGTGCCAGAGGGCGCCACGCCGAAAGAGGTGATGGCGGCGCTGGCGCAGGCCTATGTCGGCTTTGCGCTGGAAAATACGCGGCTGTGGTCGGCGTTGTTCCGGCACCGCCTGCCCGACGGGGTCGAGGTGCCGGAATGGCACCGCGCCGAACATGGGGTGCTGATCGAACAGATCATCGCGCCCCTGTCGTTGCTGCGCCCCGATCTGGATGCGCAGATGCTGCGCCAACGCGCGGGCACGGTATTTGCGGCGGTGCATGGCGTGGTGCAACTGGCCTTGACCGGCCGCTTCGTCGGCACCCCCCGCGCGGCGTTGCGGCAAGAGGTTGCCGCATTGGTCGATGCGATGACGCGCGGTCTGCAAGGGTAGGGTGGGCAATATTGCCCACCTTACGCAAAGGCTTGCGGGCAGGCGCGGCCCAAGGCGCCGCGCAGGATCAGCAGTTGCGCCGCACCAAAGCTGATCGCCAGATCCACACCGGTCAGATAGGCCAGCAACCCGCCCACAACCATCCCCAGCGCCAGCGCCGGGATCCAGCCGAACCAGCCGCGTTCCATCAGTGCGGCCACCAATGGCGCTGCCAGCACAAGGCTCAGCCAACTCAGCGCCGGAGAAATCAGCACAAGGTAAGATAGCGTCCAGAGCATCAGCGCGCCGTCGCCCATCGTCTGGGTTTGCAACAGGTTCTGCAGCAGCAGTGCCGCCGCCGCCACGACCGAGGGCAACAGCCAGGCCCAAGCCAACCCGCGCATCAGCCCTTTGAAGCGCAGCTCGGCATAGCCGCCGGGGGCAGAGCCCAGCAGCCTCATGCCGCAGAGCCGCCCACCGTCAGCCCGCCGATCAAAAGCGTGGGCTGCCCCACCCCCACCGGCACCCATTGCCCGGCCTTGCCGCAATTGCCGATGCCGGGGTCCAGCGCCAGATCGTTGCCGATGGCGCGGATCTGTTTCAGCGCAGTGGCCCCGTCGCCGATCAGGGTGGCCCCCTTCACCGCCTCGCCCACCACGCCATTGCGCACGCGGTAAGCCTCGGTGCATGAAAACACGAACTTGCCATTGGTGATATCAACCTGCCCACCGCCAAAGCCCACGGCATAGATCCCGTCTTTCAGGCTGGCGACGATTCCCGCCGGATCATCCTTGCCCGACAGCATGTAGGTGTTGGTCATGCGCGGCATCGGGATATGCGCAAAGCTTTCGCGCCGCCCGTTGCCAGTGGCGGCGACACCCATCAGCCGAGCGTTCTGGCGGTCCTGCATATAGCCCACCAGCCGCCCATCCTCGATCAGCACGTTCTTGGCCGAGGGCGTGCCCTCGTCATCCACGCTGATGCTGCCGCGCCGGTTCGGGATGGTGCCATCGTCCAGCACCGTGACCCCTTTCGAGGCGATCATCTGCCCCATCAGCCCGGCGAAGGCCGAGGTTTTCTTGCGGTTGAAGTCGCCCTCCAACCCGTGACCAATCGCCTCGTGCAGCAGGATCCCGGGCCATCCCGGCCCCAGCACCACATCCATCACGCCCGCAGGGGCAGGCACCGCGTCAAGGTTCACCAAAGCAATCCGCAGGGCTTCCTTCAACAGCGGTTGCCAGTTTGACGGCGCCAGCAACCCGGCCAGCCCATGCCGCCCGCCGCCGCCCGTACCGCCCTGTTCGCGCCGGCCCTTGTCCTCGATGATGACCGAGACGTTCATTCGCGCCATCGGGCGCACATCGCTATAGCGCAGCCCTTCGGGGCGCAGGATTTCCACCTCTTGCAGGCCTGCGGCGATGGTGGCCGAAACCTGCACCACGCGCGGGTCCAGCGCGCGGGCATAAGCGTCGATTTCCTTCAAAAGGTCGATCTTCACCGCGAAACTGGCATCCGCCATCGGGTCCGCATCGCCGTAAAGCTTGGTATTGGTGCGGGCAGGCGCCGCCGCCATCTTGCCGCCGCCGCTGCCCACCGCCAGCCGCGCGGTTTCAGAGGCGCGTTTCAGCGCCGCTTCGCTGATCTCGGTGGAATGGGCATAGCCCGCCACCTCGCCATTCACCGCGCGCAGGCCAAACCCTTCAGAGGCGTCATAGCTGGCGGTCTTGATGCGGCCATCGTCCAGCACGATCGCCTCGGACCGGCGGCGTTCCAGAAACAACTCGCCATCATCCGCGCCTGCGGTGGCCGCGCGCAGGGCGGCAAGGGCGGCTGCCTCGTCCAGATTGGTTTCAAACGGGCGGAAGGGGGCGTCGGTCATGGTCTGCCTTTCTGGGCACGCGGTATGGGGGAAACTTAGGCGGCGCAGGAGGGTATCGCAAGGCGGGCCGCGGTGTTTCAGCCAAGCCCCGCGATAAACGCCACCTCTCGCGCCCAGGTGCCGGGGCAAAACAGCGCCTCATGCCCGACATCGGGCAGGGCCACAAAAGTCTTTGGCCCGGGCGCCGCCGCAAACAGCCGCCGACCTTGCGCGAACGGAATCACCGCATCGGCCTCGCCATGCAGGATCAGCAGCGGTGCCGTCACCTTGTTGATATAGTCGATCGAGCGGAACTGATCGCGCATCAGCGCCCGCACCGGCAACCACCAGTAAAGCCCCGCCGCCACATCGACGGCAGCACTATAGGGCGCCTCCAGCACCACCGCCGCCACCGGATGCGCTGCGGCCAGTTGCACCGCCACCCCGGTGCCAAGGGATTCCCCCACCAGCACGATCTGCTGCGGGCGCGTGCCCTGCGCCATCAGCCAGTCATATGCCGCAAGCGCATCGGCGATCAGCCCGGCCTCGCTGGGCGCACCTTCGCTTGCGCCGTAGCCGCGATAGGACAGAAAGGCCACGCCAAGGCCCCGCGTCTGATAAAATGCAAAGCGGTCGGCGCGGTCGGCAATCTCGCCCGCATTGCCCTGAAAATACAGGAT
>CAMFLG010000027.1 GCA_945957495.1 uncultured Pseudorhodobacter sp.
CTGCGTGACGGCAAAACAGATCGTTCAGCATGCCCCGCACGCGGCGACCCTTTTCCGTCAGCCGCACCCGCACCGACCGGCGGTCAATTTCAGATCGCTGGTGGTGCATATAGCCCAGGTCCACCAGCTTTTTCAGGTTATAGGACACGTTAGAGCCCTGATAATAGCCGCGCGATTTCAGCTCGCCCGCCGTCACCTCATTCTCGCCGATGTTGAACAGCAACAGCGCCTGCACCGCGTTGATTTCCAAAATCCCGACGCGTTCGAATTCATCCTTGATCACATCCAGAAGCAGCCGGTGCAATCGTTCCAGCATGGAAAGATTGTCCAGATACCCGACCATCAAGGCCTTTTGCGATCCGTCCAGCACAGGGGAATGTAGCGACATTGGCAGCTCCGCATCCATAAGACATGCGGACAGATTCGGCACAAAACGCAAACATAACGTAAACTCGCCTCGATTTTGGCGAAAAATTATCCAGACGCCAGCCGGTTGCGGGCGAAAGTGCCGATCTCTGCAATCAATTCCGCAAATTCGGCAGGTGCCGGAAACTGCCCCAGCACCCAGGGCAGCAGATCCTGATCGTTCTCTTCCAACAGCCGGTCATACAGATCCAACCGGTCCGGCCCCATCCCGGCAAGATGCGCCTCGGCATAGGGGCCCAGCACCAGATCCATCTCCTTGGTGCCGCGCCGCCACGACCGCATCTGCATCCGCTTCAGCCGCACCTCTGCCGTTTCCATACCGTGGAATCCCTTGAACCCGTTGCCCACCCAGCCTAGAACAGCGCGCGCCGACCTGCCAGCCCCCAACCTGCCAACGCCGACCTGCCAACGCCGACCGACCCGCCGACGCTTCATCAATCCCGGAGACATCCATGGCCTTCCTGTCCGATACCATCGCCCGCGTGAAACCCTCGCCCACCATCGCCGTCACCACCAAGGCGGCAGAGCTCAAGGCGGCCGGCCGCGATGTCATCGGTCTGGGCGCGGGCGAGCCGGATTTCGACACGCCTGCGAACATCCGCGAGGCGGCGAAGCGCGCGATTGATGCCGGGAAAACCCGCTATACCGCCGTCGATGGCATCCCCGAGCTGAAAAAGGCGATCTGCGCCAAGTTCGAACGGGAAAACGGCCTGAAATATGCGCCGAACCAAATCACGGTCGGCACCGGCGGCAAGCAGATCCTTTACAACGCGCTGATGGCCACCTGTAACCCGGGGGACGAGGTGATCATCCCCGCGCCCTATTGGGTGTCTTATCCCGACATGGTGCTGCTCGCGGGCGGCACCCCGGTTCCAGTGGTGGCCACCATCGACACCGATTTCAAACTGACCCCGGCGCAGCTTGAGGCGGCGATCACGCCCAAGACCAAATGGTTCATCTTCAACTCGCCGTCGAACCCCACCGGGGCGGGCTATACCCGCGCCGAGTTGCGCGCGCTCTGCGATGTGCTGCTGCGCCATCCGCATGTGTGGATCATGTCGGATGACATGTATGAACATCTGGTATTCGACGATTTCGAATTCACCACGCCCGCGCAGATCGAACCTGCGCTGTACGACCGCACGCTGACCTGCAACGGCGTCTCAAAGTCCTACGCAATGACCGGCTGGCGCATCGGCTATGCGGGCGGGCCTGCGCATCTGATCAAGGCGATGGGCACGATCCAGTCGCAAAGCACGTCGAACCCCTGCTCGGTCAGCCAATACGCGGCGCTAGAGGCCCTCACCGGCCCGCAAGACTTCCTTGCGCCCAACCGCAAGCTTTTTGAACGCCGCCGCGATCTGGTGGTGTCAATGCTGAATGCCGCCAAAGGCATCACCTGCCCGAAACCCGAAGGCGCCTTCTATGTCTATCCCGATATTTCCGGCTGCATCGGCAAGACCAGCGCCGCTGGCACGAAAATCACCGATGACGAGGTGTTTGCCACCTCCCTTCTGGAAGAAACCGGCGTCGCCGTGGTGTTTGGCGCCGCCTTCGGGCTTTCGCCGAACTTCCGCGTCAGCTACGCTACCGCCGACGAGGTTCTGCGCGAGGCGTGCAGCCGCATCCAGGCCTTCTGCGCCGCTTTGACCTGAAAGGGAGCCATGCCGGGCGATCTGCCAGACTACTACTTTCGCATCCGCGAGAATGGCGCGGCGGTGTTTCGGGTCGATACCGAAAACCGCCAGCGCCGCATCGAGTTTGAGGAAATTGCGGCAGTCAACGTCAAGAATGGCAACATCAAACCGCATGGCGACACCAAGCTTTCGCCAGAGGATTTGGCCGTTATCCGCAAATGGCTGGCCGACCGTCAGGCGCTTTTGGCTGAACGCGATGTCGATGACATCCTGCGCGCCGTCGATCACATGAACCTCACCTCGCAATGGGCGCAATCACGGGCGACCGATGATCAGCTGGAACGGGTCACGGACCTGCTGTTACTGGCAATGCACGACCTGCGTTCGGTGCTGGTACGCAAAAAGGCCGACCGCATCCTAAAAGGCGAGGCGGCTGAATAGGCGTGGCCATTCCCAGACAATTTGTCTAAAATTTGCTTCACATTGGTTCAAATACTCTGCGGGGGGAAGGATTTGCCCCGCAAATCCGCGGGGGGCGCAAAGCCCCCCGTTTCGCTCAAACCCCGTTTCGCTCAGGCCTTCGCCGCGCGGTGCCAGAACCGCCACATCATCGTCACCGCCGCCACCGTCAGGCCCAGCACAAGGCCGAACCACAGCCCAACCCCGCCAAAGCCCAAGCCAAAGCCGACCAGATAGGCGCAGGGAATACCCACCACCCAATAGCTTAACGCCGCCGCCAGCATCGGCACGCGCGTGTCCTTGATCGCGCGCAACAGGCCCAGCGCCATCACCTGCATCGCATCCGCCATCTGGAACAGCGCCGCCATCGCCAACAGCTTGACGCCAAAGGCGATGATCTCGGCGCTGCCCGGTTTGGTTTCATCCAGAAACAGGCTGATGATCTGCACCGGCATGGTCAGGAACAGCGTCACCATCACCACACCGAACCCGGCCGAAAGCGCAATCGCCACCTTGGCCCCATCGCGCAAACCGCGTGCATCGCCCGCGCCATCGGCGCGCCCCGCCCGCACCGTGGCGGCATTCGACAGACCCAGATGCACCATGAAGGACAGCGCCGCCACCTCCATCGTGATGCCATGCGCGGCCAGTTCGACGGTGCCGATCCAGCCCATCATCAGGGCGGTGGCCTGAAACAGCCCGCTTTCCGCCAGCCCGGTCACGCCAATCGGCCAGCCCAGCCGGAACACCTGCCGCATCGCCTGCCAATCCGGGCGCCAGAACCGCTGAAACAGCCGGAAATGCCGCAATTCGGGCAACCAACCCGCATAGACCGCCAGAACCACAAAAGTCAGCACCTGCACCGTCAGCGAAGCAATCGCAGCCCCACGCACCCCCAGTTCCGGCGCGCCCCAATGGCCAAAGATCAGCATATTGGCCAGCACAAGGTTTACCCCCACCGCCATCAGCGTGACCCACAGCACCACCTGCGTCCGCTCCAGCGCCGCCAGATAGCTTTTCAACGCCATCACCAGTAGCGCCGGAATCATCCCCAACCCGCCGATGCGCAGGAAATCCTGCCCCAGTTGCGCCACCTCGGGCTTTTGCCCCAGCGCCAGCAGCAAGTCCTTTGACCACCAGAACACCGGATAGGTCAGCACGCCAAACATGATCGACAACCACAGCCCCATCCGCGTATCGCGCCGCACCTGTGTCTCGTCCCCGCGCCCCAGCGCAGTCGCCACCAAGGGCATCACCGCCTGCGCAAAGCCCGACCCCAGAATGAAAATCACGAAAAAGGTCGAGGTCGCCAGCACCACCGCGGCAAGCTCGTTCACCCCGTACCAGCCCAGCAGAACGGTATCGGTGACGTGCAACGACATTTGCGCCAGATGGCTGCCGATCAGCGGCAGACCCAATGCCAATATTGCGCGGGCATGGGCGGAATAGGTCAATCTTTGTGTCATGACTCCGGCTTATCCCGGTAAAATAACGGGAACAAGACGGCTTTCTTAAACTGCCTGAAAATTGTGCATCAGCAAGGAAAGTGCAATCAGGGCGACCAGGGCGCCCGCCACCGCCTCAAACCACGGCAGCGCCTTGCCCACCTGCCCCACCGGCAGGCTGGCCAGCGCCCCCTCGCGGGCCCAGACGGCCATGGCCGCCACGCCCACGGTGACAACAGCCGTGCCCAGCCCCATCGCAAAGGTTCCGGCGATCCCAGCCAGACCAATGCCGACCTGCCACGTCAGGATCAACAGGAACAGCGCCCCGGTACAGGGCCGCAGCGCCACGCCCGCCACCAGCGCCACCGCATCGCGCCAGCCGGTGATCTTTTCCACCTCTGCAATCGTCGGGCCATGCGCATGGCCACAGCCGCAGTCCTCATCATGGTCGTGGTGATGGTGGTGATCAGAATGATGATGGTCGCGATGGTGATGCGCGTGGTCATGGCTCTGGCCCGCCGCCTGCTGCCGCCAGATGCCGCGCAAACCGCGTAACATCAGCCACAGCCCCACCAGCCCGATCGCTGCCGTGCCCACCGGCACCATCACCTGCTCTGCCACGCCCTGCGCCGCATCGCGGGTCCAACCCAGCACCGCAACGCCCGCATAAACGAACGCGACAGCCACCGCCGATTGCGCCAGACTGGCGGCCAGTGACAACCCCGACAGCGACCAGAACGGCACACGTCGCCCCATGCCATAGCCGCCGATCAGCACCTTGCCATGCCCCGGCCCCACCGCATGCAGCACGCCATAGCCGAAACACACGCTCAAAAGCAGCGCCAGCGCTCCCGGCTGCCCGGTCTTGATCGCCCGCACCGCCGCCGCCAAACTGGATTGCACCTCGCGTTGGGCGCCCACCACCCAATGCTCCAGCACGCCAAGGCCGCCTGTCAGCCAGAACACCGCGAAGAAAAGCGCGAGGACCGCGCCAAGGATCAGGAAGGCGCGCCGCATGTCACTGTAATCCCTTGCGCAAAATCCGCGCCCAGCGCGGGATATTCCACTTCCACATCGGTGGGCAACGCCGCAATGGCCGCCGCCAGTTTGGCTTGCGCCGCCTTCAGATCGGGCATCACCAGATCGGCCTTGCAGTCTGTGCGCCCGGTGAACTTCGTGTCATAGGCCAGCGTATAGGCGGTATACATCGTCTCGTCATAAACCTGCACCGTCAGCGGGTCCGGCCCCACCGCCACGGGCGCATCAAAGCTGCGATAATGGGTCGAGGTGATGCGGGTATCCTGATAGGCAATGGTCCAGTCTTTTGGCCGCGACATGTGCAAGGGCTGGCCACCCGCCTGCGCATAGGTATCGCCCGCAATCCCCTCATCCCAGCGCATGTCGAACCCGTCCAACTGCTGCAATTCATCAGGGGTCAGCGTGCCGTCCATATCCATATCCAGGCCCATATCGGCCAGAATCTGCATCGAACTAAGGTCGTCATAGGTCCAGGTGATGCGCAGACCCGTGGCAAGGCCCTGATCGTTGAACACAACCTCCAGCCCGGTGTCGATGAACATGTGCGGATGCGCCTGCGCGGCCCCTGCGCCAAGCGTCAACGCCACAACCCCGCCCAACAGATACCGCATCGCGCCCCTCATTTTCGCGCAGACTATGTCCGCAGGCGCGCCGCGCCAAGGGGACGCCCAACGCTAAGCCAATCTCTGCCGGATCAGGGTTTGCGGGCGATGAAGTCGATCAGCGCCGATTTGCCGACATGGCGGCTGCCTTCGGCCAGATCGGCATCGTAATCCTCGGCCCGCAGCACCTGCCAGTCCGGGAAATCGGCGCGCAGGCCGTCCAGCGTATACAGGTTTTCCACCACCCGCGGCCCGCCGGTGCCATAGCCAATCTGGCGCGGCGCATAGCCGTGCAACAGCACCAGACCGCCCGGCACCACCGCCCGCGCGATGCCCTGATGGATCGCCTTGCGCATCGCGGGCGGGGCGAACTGGATGAACACACCCACCACCGCCTCAAACGGCTGGTCCCAATCCCAATCCTCGATACCCGACTGCCGGAAGTCCACCGTCACACCACGCAGCTTTGCCAGATCGCGCGCCTTGCCCAAGGCGACGCCAGAGGCCTCCATCGCCACCACCGCCAACCCCAACCCGGCCAGATAGACCGAATTGCGCCCCTCACCATCGGCAAGGCACAGCACGCGGGCGCCGGGGGCAATCACCCCGGCCTCACGCGCCAGAAAGACCGCAGGTTCGGTGCCGAACAGATAGCCCGGCTCGGCATAGCGTTTGTCCCACATGGCAACCCCCTTTGCGTTGCGGCAACTGTCTCACCGCCGCATCTGGGGCACAAGCCACCGGCGCTAGTCGGCCCGCATCGGCGCGGGTATGGCTGCGCCCAGCAGATGCCCCGCCCCGCGCAAAACCTGGCTGGCATGGCCGACGATCAGCGGATCAACCGATCCGATCACCTCCAGATCCTTGCCGGGATAGTCGATGGTGGACAGGAAATGCCGCATGCAGTTCAGCCGCGCGCGTTTCTTGTCGTTCGACTTCACGATCACCCAAGGCGCATCTGCGGTATCGGTGTAAAAGAACATCGCCTCTTTCGCCTCGGTATAATCATCCCACTTGTCCAAGGATGCCTTGTCGATCGGCGACAGTTTCCACATCTTCAGCGGATCGGTTTCGCGTGCCTTGAAACGGGCCAGCTGTTCTTCGCGCGTCACCGAAAACCAGTATTTGTAAAACCGGATGCCAGACCGCACCAGCATCCGTTCAAATTCCGGCGCCTGCCGCATGAATTCCAGATATTCCGACGGCGTGCAGAACCCCATCACCCTCTCCACCCCGGCGCGGTTGTACCAGGACCGGTCAAAGAACACGATTTCCCCGGTGGTCGGCAGGTGCTGGATATAGCGTTGAAAGAACCACTGGCCCTTTTCAGCGTCCGAAGGTTTTGACAGCGCCACCGTGCGGGCATAGCGCGGGTTCAGATGTTCCATGAACCGCTTGATCGTGCCGCCCTTGCCCGCGGCATCGCGGCCTTCCATCAGGATGACGAATTTCTGCCCGGTTTCCTGCGCCCAGATCTGCACTTTCAGCAGTTCGGCCTGCAACCTGGCCTTTTCGGCCTCATAACTCGCGCGGCCCATCAAGCGCGCATAGGGGTATCTGCCGCTTTCGAATGCCGCACGGATCGTGTCGGGCGTGACGGCTGGGAAGTGCCGCGGGCCGGTCAAACCCTCGCCCAGGGCGGCGTCTTTGGCCTTTGGCTCGGGGGCTGGGGGCGCAGGCATTTCGGCCACAACGGCCTCAGCAACTGCGGCAACGGGGGTCTGGGAAATGGCGTCCTGGGCAGTCATCTGATCCATATGATTCTCCGGTGTTTGCTTGCCGGAAAAAATTGCGGCTGGCGCCAAGTGTCACATTGATCCGCATCAATTCCGCCCGAATCGCCGTCATAAAACTGTAACGTGATGCGATTTTGTCGGCAGATCTGGCACAGCGTGGAAAAGGAAAAGGCGGTGAATCCTGTGGATTCACCGCCTTTTCGCATTGAAAATTTGTTTTATTTCAAAGGCTAGATCAATACTTCCTCTTTACATGTAAATTCGTAGCCCGACTCACCCAGCGGGCGCATACCCCAATTGAGGTAGATTTCAGACAATTCTTAGCGCCTCTGAAGAAATCGTTGCAGTTCCTGCAAGACCACATGCCATTCGGTGAAAAACAGCAGTTGTCCGGTGTTGGGCAGGAATTGCACATCCAGATTGCCAAAGCTTTGCATCACCTCGCGCACCGTCTGCATCGGCGTCATCGGATCCTGATCGCCCTGCAACAGCCGCACCGGCACCTGCGCCTTGCGCACCAGTTGCGACCAATCCTGCGCCGAACCGATCGCCTCGCGCGTGAAGGCCGCATGTGCGCGCACCGTCTGGCTCAGCAGCACCTCAGACCCGGCCAGAACCGCCTCGCGCACCTCGGGGCGGGCAAAGGCCGCCATATCGGCGGGCGATCCGCCGTTGGTCTGTGCAAAGAAAGTCTCCTTGCCCGCCCGCAGCGCCATCGAAAACGCCGCCTTGACCACAAAGGGCAGGATTTTCGGCGCGTTGCGGGCATTGTCCACGGTGAAACGCTGCCACTTGTCCATCCGCTCATATTGCCCGGTGTGTTGCAACGGCAATTGGCAGGCACAGCCCAGAATCCCGCTGACCATGTCCGGCCGCGCCAGCGACAGGCACAGCGCATGGCGCAGCGCCGACCCCATCGCCAATACCGCGAACCGGGTCAGGCCAAGATGGTCAACAACCGTCAGATAATCCTGCGTCACCCCTTCCAACTCATCGGCATCAGCCGGCAGTGCCGCGCTGCGGCCATAGCCCGCGCGCACCGGCACAATCACCCGTATGCCCATGCGCTGCGCCATCTGCTCGGCGGCGGCGGGCCAACGGATCAGCCCGTAATCGGTATGGCAAACCACACAAGGCGCCCCGAACGGCGATCCGAACTCGATCCATGTCAACCGCCGCCCTGCGGGATCATGCAGGCTGTGAAAGGCCACCGGCTCCAACGCGCCGGGCCGGGGCGGCAGGCTGGTCACGGCGTCATTCGGCAGGCTCATCACGTCCATCAGGCCCAGCACCACCCGCACCAGTTCCGATTGACTGTGCGTTTCGGTCTTGGACAGGATTGAACGCAACTGCGTGCGCACGGTTTCCGCCGACCGGCCCCGCTGTTCGGCAATCTCTTTCACCGGCTGGCCCAGACTGATGCCCCGCACGATTTCAACCTCGGCCAGCGTCAGGCCAAAGGCATCCTGCAGGGTGGCGGCGAACTCCTCGGGCCAGACCAGTTCGGTTGAAACCACCAACGCCAAAGGCTCTGCCTCGCCCCCCGCCACCGGCCCCACCCGCACCATCACCGGCGTATCGCGCCCCAACACGCCGATGCGCAGCGTGATGACCTTTTCCTCACGCCCCGAAGCCACCCGCGCAATCGACTCGCGCAGGATGCCAATATCATCCGGCTCGAACGGCAGATCGTTCAGCTTTGCGCCATTGCTCAGGCCAAACACCTGTGCGGCGGGCTGGTTGAACCCGATGATCGTCGGACCGCCATCGCTGACGAACGCCGCCGTGCGCGGCAGATCCTCCAGGATCGAACGGTAGCCGCCATCCTCGCGCGTGACTTCAAAGCGGTCCAGAAACACCGAAGCCCGGCGCAGATGCGCGTCAAACTCCTGATCGTCAAAGATCGCACCAGCCCCCGCCTCGGGCGATTGCCGGTTTTCCCAATCATCCAGCAATTGTTCCAGCCGGATCGGATCCAGCGCAACCTCATAGAGCCGATCCACGATCTCGGCCCGATGCGCCCGATCCTGCGACGGCGCGCGCGTCCTGTGCGTCTTGCGGCTTCCCATGGCAATGAAGTGGCGCAGGTCCGCCAACCGGGCAAGCATTTTTTACCAAAAGATGCAGAATTTCACAATCCGTCCGCGATCCCATCGCCACCCTTTTCCCCGCCGCAGCGCAAGACTAGGATCGCAGCAGAGCATTCTTATAAAAGGCACGAAAATGATCACTCTCTATGGCGTCTACCGCTCGCGCGCGACGCGCCCGATCTGGCTTTTGACCGAACTGGGTATGGATTTCACCCATGTGCCGGTGATTCAGTCCTACCGTCTGGCCGACCCCAAATCCGCAGATGCGCCGCTGAACACCGCCACGCCCAGCTTTCTGGCCATCAACCCCTCGGGGCAAATTCCGGTCTTTGACGAAGACGGGCTGGTGCTAACCGAAAGCCTTGCCATTACCCTGCACATCGCCCGCGCCTATGGCGGCGCATTGGGTCCGCAGGATCTGGCAGAAACCGCGCAGATGGAGCAATGGTCGCTGTTCGCGGCAACCTCGGTGGAAACCCCGGCGCTGGAAATTCTGGCAGTGCAATCCGATGGCGGGGACAAAACCCCCGAAGGGCAGGCCAGCATCGCGCTGAACGCCGAACGCCTGCGCCGCCCGCTGCGACGGCTGGAGGCGCATCTGGCCGCGCAGGACTGGCTGGTCGGCAATCGCTTTACCGCGGCAGACATCAACACCGCCGAAGTGCTGCGCTATGCGCAGGGCCACCCGACCTTGCTGGCCGAATTCCCCGCCACCAAGGCCTGGCTTGACCGCTGCCAGGCGCGCCCGGCCTTCAAGGCGATGTGGGCGGCACGCTTGGCCGAACCGGCATAAGCAAAGCAAGAAAGGGGGGGCTGTCTGCCCCCCTCGGCGCGGCGCGCCTCACCCCCCGAGGATATTTTCGCCAAGATGAAACGGCGGCGTCAAAGCGTGTTCTTGTAAATCACACCAGCCTTCATGATGACCCGGAAATTCGTATCCGGGTCTGCCACCAGATCCAGATTTTCGGTGGGATCGCCTTCAACCAGCAGCATATCGGCATGGGCGCCGGTCTGGATCACCCCCAACGCCCCGGGATAAGGGTTGCGCGGCCCCGACAGGTTCAGGATGAACCCATTGTCCGCCGTCGCCTGTTTCAACGCCTGCGCAGGCGTGTACCAGCGTTTCATATAGGCCAGCATCTCGCCCTGCCGCTCGCTGGCCGCCGCATCAAACAGAATGTCGCTGCCCCAGCCGGTAGGAACTGCATGCTTGACGGCCAGCGTGTAGGCGGTGTCGGTGCCGTCCCACAACTGTTGCACCTTTTCCAGGCGTTGCGGGGTTGAATTGGCGGTGTTGCCCAGTTCCCGCACAAAGGGTTGCAGGCTCCACACCGCGCCCATGTCGGCCATCATCCTGACGGTGTCTTCATCCGTCAACTGACCATGTTCGATGCTTTTCACCCCGGCTTTCAGACAGCGTTGAATGCCCTTTGGCGTATAGACATGCGCCATGACATAGGTGCCCCAATCCGCCGCCGCCAGAACCGCCGCCTCGATCTCTTCGGGCAGGAACTGCACCACATCCAACGGATCGTAAAAGGACGAGGCCCCGCCCCCCGCCACAATCTTGATCTGGGTGGCGCCTAGCATCAACTGCTCTCGCGTGGCCTCCAGCACCGCCGCGCGACCATCGGCAACACGGGTGGCCCCCACCATCTCCGCCCGCTGCAACGCGCCGCCGACACGCGGCAACTCCCAGATCGCGCGGAAATCGCCATGGCCAGAGGTTTGCGAAATCATCGCGCCAGAGGCAAAGATGCGCGGCCCGGTCACGGTGCCCGCATCAATCGCCCGTTTCAGCGCGAACGCCGGGCCACCGGCATCGCGCACCGAGGTAAAGCCGCGCATCAGGGTGCGTTCGGCCTGCGCGGCGGCCGCGAAATGCACATCCGCCACATCCGCCGTCATCATGGTCAGCACCGGCAGGCTGGCCAGCATCGTGTGCCAATGCGCATCAATCAGGCCGGGCATCAGCGTGCGCCCGCCGCCTTCGATCACCACCGCGCCCTCTGGCGGCGCAATCTGACCCGTCGAAATCTCGGCAATCATGCCGTCCTGCACCAGCACCGAAACCCCCGCACGCGGCGTCAGGTTGATGCCGTCAAACAGGCGCACATCCTGAAACAGCACCGCCCGCTGCGGCAAGGGCGCGGCGCGCGCGCCCGAATAGGCCGAAAGCCCCAACAACGCGACCGAGGCTGTCCCGGCCAGAAAGCCCCGCCGCGACAGATCGCCATTCACCCGCCGGGTGATCGCCCGCACCTCGGCACTGCAGCAGGCGCAACTGGGGCGGGCGACGATGTGATGGCAACGTTCCGTCGGAACAAGGGTTTTCATGGCATGACCTTCAGGCAATGGGATACAGCTATGCCGCCATCATTCCGCCCACACCGCCGCAGGTCAATTCAAGACTGCCGCTGCGGCACATATTGCCGCCAGTCATGCGCCTCTTTGAACCCCAGCACCTCGCGGATCTTGCGGTTTGACAGCAGGGCCTCATGCGGGGTCAATGCGCGCGACAGCGGCACATTCGGGAAAAACCGCGCCAGCAGCTCGGCATTGGTCTGCGGCACCGAGTTGCTGTCATTGCTGGCGTTGAACACCTGCCAGCCCAACCCATCCTTTTTCAACGCCAGATCAACGATCTGCCCCAGATCGCGCGCGTCGATATAGCTGAAGAAATTGCGCCGCCGCTGCGCAGGGTCGGCCGCATGGCCGGGGAAATTCGCGGCATATTCATGCGGTTCGATCACATTGCCGATGCGCAGCGCATAGATGTCAAAGCCAGAACGGCGCTGAAAACTGCGGGCGGTGACTTCGTTGACCTTTTTCGACATGCCATAGCTGTCCATCGGGTCAATATCGTAGTCCTCCTCCATTGGCAGAACCTTGGGGTCCACCTCGCCATTGGAAAAACACACGCCATAGGTGGTTTCCGAACTGGCGATGATGATCTTTTTGATCCCCAACTTCACCGCCGCCTCCAGCACGTTGTAGGTGCCGATGGTGTTGACGCGATATGTCTCATTCTCGGCCCGCAGAAACAGGGACGGCACGGCCGCAAAATGCACCACCGCATCGAATTTCGGCGCCGCCCCGGCCTCCATCTCCGCCATGTCCACATGCGTTGTCATCGCATTGAACATCTGGCCGGACTCGGTGATATCCGCCACCAGATCGCCAACGCCGGGATGGCGCAGCGGCACCAGATCGACGTTCAGAACCTTGTGGCCCTGCGCCGCCAGATAGGCCACCACATGCCGCCCCGCCTTGCCCGACCCCCCGGTGAAAAGCACCCGCATCGCAACCCTCCTTGTATTTTGCACAGTTCAATGTATATTCTATCGCACATTGATGGAGAGTACCATGACCCGCCTCGCCACCCCGCAGATCTGCACCATGACCGAACTGCGCGAACCGCAAAAGGTCTTCGACCGCGCCGGCGGCCAGCCGGTGGCCATCCTCAAGAACTCCGCCCTCGTCGGCTATCTGGTGCCTGCAGAGGCGGTCGGCAAGGCCGATCACCGCGAAGCCACGATGGAGGAGGTGCTGGAAAGCCTGCGGCGAACCCGGTCGCAGGTGCAGCCGGTGCTTGATTACCTCAAAGACAAATGACCCTGGTTCTTCTGCCGGTGGCGGTCATAGAATCCATTCACGACGAGATTCTGAACCCCGGTGAATTGCCCGGGCGAGCATTGGACAAGTCGCTGGAAGGCGCCTTGGCGCGCGTCGATAACCGTCTGGCTTATGGCATGATTGCGGATGCCTTCGATCTGGCTGCCGCCTACGCCATCGCCATTTCGCAAGGGCATTGCTTCAACGATGGCAACAAGCGTACCGCGTATCGCGCCATGCAAACTTGCCTTGACCTGAACGGCCACGCCTTCCCTGAAAACGAATCCGAAATCGGCCCCGTCATCATCCGCGCCGCCCAGCGCCTGCTGGATGAGGGCGAATTGGCCCATTGGCTGCGCCGCAACACCTGACCGCCCACCACGGCGCCCATCCCCCCACATCTTGCGCCCCCGCCCCCGGGTCTGCTCTAATGCCAGCCCAAAGCCGCAGAACAAGAATCGAGCATCACAATGGCCAACGACCTGCTTTCGGGCGCGCAAGACACCTATGACGCCTCGTCCATCGAGGTGCTGGAACCGCTAGAGGCGGTGCGCCTGCGTCCGGGCATGTATATCGGCGGCATTGACGAACGCGCCTATCACCACCTTGCCGCCGAAATCATCGACAACGCCATGGACGAGGCCGTTGCAGGCCACGCCAACCGGATCGAGGTGATCCTGCACGCCGACGGCGCCCTGACCGTCATCGACAACGGCCGCGGCATCCCCGTTGATCCGCACCCGAAATTCCCGGACAAATCCGCGTTGGAGGTGATCCTTTGCACGCTGCATTCGGGCGGCAAGTTCAACGGCAAGGCCTATGAAACCTCGGGCGGTTTGCACGGCGTCGGCTCTTCCGTCGTCAACGCGCTGTCGGACCGCCTGTATGTCGAGGTTGCCAAGAACAAGGAACTTTACGCGCAGGAATTCTCGCGCGGCAAACCCTTGGGCCCCATCCAAAAGATCGGCGCAGCCCCCAACCGGCGCGGCACCTCTGTCACCTTCCACCCGGATGCGCAAATCTTCGGCAGCCACCAGTTCCGCCCCTCTCGCCTGCTGCGCATGGTGCGATCGAAGGCCTATCTGTTCTCCGGCGTCGAAATCCGCTGGAAATCCGCCATCCCCGACGGCGACATGCCGATGGAGGCAACCTTCCACTTCCCCGGCGGCCTGGCCGATTATCTGGCCGACACGCTGGAAAAAACCACCACCTATGCCGACCGCCCCTTTGCCGGTAAGGTCAGCTTTCAGGACAAATACAATGTTCCCGGCTCGGTCGAATGGGCGATCAACTGGTCGCCGGTGCGCGACGGCTTTCTGCAATCCTATTGCAACACCGTGCCCACCCCCGAAGGCGGCACGCATGAATTCGGCTTCTGGTCGGCGATCCTGAAAGGCATCCGCGCCTATGGCGATCTGACGAAAAACCGCAAGGCCGAACTGATCACCCGCGATGATATGCTGACGGGCGGCTGCGCCCTGATTTCGGTGTTCATCCGCGAACCGCAATTCGTCGGGCAAA
>CAMFLG010000028.1 GCA_945957495.1 uncultured Pseudorhodobacter sp.
TCGCTGCCCTCACGCCCCTGCCCCAGTGGATCATCGGCCAGCATCGCCACCAGCGCAGGCACATCCGCCCGGCTGGCATCGCGAAAGATCAAAGCCACGCGTCGCGCCCCCGGCCCACGGCATCGGCAACCGAAGGATAGCCGTCGCGCGCCAGCAAATCCTCTAGCCCGCGCGCGATCTCTGGGGCCAACGACAGGCCCTGATAGACCATCGCCGTATAGAACTGCACCGCCGAGGCGCCGACGAGGATCTTCACATAGGCCTCTGCCGCCGAGGATATTCCGCCAACACCAATCAAAGGCAGACGACCTTCGGTCAGCCGCGACAGCTGCGCCAAAACCCGCGTCGATTTCTCGAACAACGGCGCGCCCGAAAGCCCACCCGCCTGCCCACGATCCGGGCTTTGCAAGCCTTCGCGCGACAGCGTGGTGTTGGTGGCAATGATCCCGGCCAGACCGGAATCAAGCGCCACCTCGGCAATTTCGGCCAACTCGCCTTCGGAAAGATCGGGCGCGATTTTCAGAAACACCGGGATTGGCCGCGCAAGACTGGCCCGCACCTCCATCACCCCGGCCAGCAGCGCCGACAGCGCCGCACGCCCCTGCAGATCGCGCAACTTTTCGGTGTTGGGGGAACTGACATTCACCGTGGCAAAATCCACATGCGGCCCGCAAGTGGCCAGCACCCGTGCGAAATCCGCCGCGCGGTCGGTCGAATCCTTATTGGCACCAAGGTTCAACCCAACCGGCACAGCACCGCGCTTGCGCGCCGCCAGCCGTGCCGCAATCGCCTCTGCGCCCTCGTTGTTGAAACCAAATCGGTTGATCGCGGCACGATCCTCGCTCAGCCGGAACAGCCGTGGTTTGGGATTGCCGGGCTGCGGTCGCGGCGTCGCCGCCCCCACTTCGACAAAGCCGAACCCGGCCCGGCACAGCGGCGCAAGCGCCGTTGCATTCTTGTCAAACCCCGCCGCCAGCCCAACCGGATTGGGCAGGGTCAGCCCCGCAACCGTCGTGGCCAGCCGGGCCGAACTGATCACCCCCGGCAGCGGCACCAACCCCGACCGCAGCGCCGTCAAAGACCAGCCATGCGCCTTTTCCGGGTCCATCCGGTGCAGCGCCGCCAATCCAAGACCTTCGATTGCGCTCAAAACACACCTTCCGGGAAAATATGCCCGGCCGCCCCCAAGGGCAGCGATTTATCCCAAACCACATCCGCCATCCGCAGCCGCCGATAAAGATGCGGAAACAGCGCACCGCCGCGCGATGCCTCCCATTTCAGGTCAGCCCCCAGCCGGGCGCTGTCACAGGCCACCAGCACCAGATTGCTTTCCTCGGCGAAATACTTAGCGGCGGTTTCCGCCAGTTGCGGGGCCGCCGAAAAATGCACAAAGCCGTCGGCCACATCGACCGGCGCGCCATCGGTTTCGCCAAGGGCGGTCAGCGCATCCCATTCGGGGCGTCGGAATATCTTGTAAATCAGCATATCCGCCTCATGCCCTGCCCCGCGCCACGGGTCAAGCTTCTGTCACGCCTTTGTAACGCCAAGGCCCTACCCATTGCCCAAACCCGCTTTGCCAAACTTCGCGCATTGCCGGACATCCCGCTTTGACAGACTCGGGCACAGCCCGCATTGTAACGAAATTGTACCGCACCCTAGCGACCATAGGAGGTTCCCATGCCCATCCTCGCCAAATCCCTGCACGCCGCCCTGCTTGGCGCCGTCACGCTGTTGCCGCTGGCCGCACCTCTGGCGGCTGAAACCGTCAAACTGACCCTGCTGGGCGTCGGCGATGTCTATAACTTTACAGAGACAAAGGGGCGCGGCGGCTTTGCCCGCCTGAATGCCGTGGCAAGGGCCGAACGCGCCAACAACCCCAACACCCTCTATGTGTTTGACGGCGACATGCTGTCGCCCTCGCTGATTTCCGGCTTTGATCTGGGCCAGAACACCATTGATCTGACCAACATCGTCCCCTTCGATCTGGCGGTTCCCGGCAACCACGAATTCGATTTCGGCCCCGAGAATTTCTACGAAAAGGCCAAAGCCTCAAAATACCCTTGGGCCGCGATCAACATCACCAAGGAGGACGGATCGGCCATCGACGGGCTGGGCGGCGTGATGGTGAAAGAGGTTGGCGGGCTGAAGGTTGCGCTGATCCCGGTGGCACAGGATACCTCGCCGGAAGTCTCCTCAACCGGCAGCCTGAAGTTCCTGCCCACCGTCGATTCGGCGGTAGAGGCCGCCAAGGCCGCGCGCGCAGATGGCGCCGATATCGTCGTGGGCGTTGTGCAAACCGATATGGCCAACGACCGCGCCCTGATCAAATCGCATGCGTTTGACGTGATCCTGTCGGGCGACGACCATTCCTACGCCACCGCCTATGATGGCGTGACCGCCTATGTCGAAACCTCGATCGACGCCGAATTCCTCTCGCCCATCGACCTGACGGTCGAAATCGGTGCCGACAAGGACGGAAAGCGCACGATCAATTGGACGCCAAATTTCCGCTTCATCGACACAGCGACAGTAGAGCCTGATCCGGAAACCAAAGCCGCCGCCGATAAACTGGCCGCCGGGCTGGATGAAACCCTGAATGTCGTCATCGGCACCTCGGAAACGCCGATGGACAGCCGCCGCAACGTCGTGCGTGGTGAGGAATCCGCCATGGGCAATCTGATCGCCGATGCGATGCGGGCGCAAACCGGCGCCGATATTGCCATCATGAACGGCGGCGGCATCCGCGGCGACCGCACCTATGACGCAGGCGTGCAACTGACCCGCCGCGATATCCTGACCGAACTGCCCTTCGGCAACCTCACCATGGTAACGGCCCTTCCCGGCGCCCAGGTGCTGCTGGCGCTGGAAAACAGCGTCAGCCAGTACGAAAAGGGCGCGGGCCGCTTTGCGCAAGTCTCTGGCCTGTCCTATGTGTTTGATCCTGCGGCAGAACCGGGCAAGCGTATTACCGAGGTGACGGTGGGCGATGCCCCGCTGGACCCGGCGAAAACCTATCTGGTTGCGGTGAACGACTATATCCTTGGCGGCGGCGACGGCTATGACGCGCTCGGCGCAGGCGTGCTGCAGGTCAACGCAGGCGGCGGCAATCTGGTGGCGACCGATGTGATGACCTATGTTGAAAAGGCGGGCACCGTGAAGCCCAGCGTCGAAGGCCGCATCAAACAGGTCGGTAAATAAGCCTGACCAGATCACATCAGACCGGGCTTGCCCAGCCACAGGCCCGGTCTATCTGTCACAACCATCCAAAAGGCCAGCGGCCACCCTGATATTGCCCTCATCCGGGGCGGCTGCAATGCCACCGCGCTGATCCGGCGGTCCATTCCAACCGCGCCTCCGGGCCGCACCTGATCGAGCCATTCACACCATGACAACGACGCAAGCCTATATCCTCTGCGCCACCCCCCGCAGCGGATCGACCCTGCTCTGCGCCCACCTGCGCGCCTCTGGCGTGGCCGGGCATCCGCAATCGCTGTTCCGCCGCGAGGATTTGCAGGAATACGCCGACTATTGGCGGATCACCGGGCCGGACGGGCACTATGCGTTCAAGGACTATCTCGCAGCGGCAATTGCCGAAGGGCGCGGACAGACCGACACCTTTGCGCTGCGCCTGATGTGGGAAACGCTGGGTGAACTGGTGGGCTATCTGGGCGGCGCGGCGCTTGGCGCGCAGGCCGACCTTTTGCGCCGCACGTTCGGCCCGCTGCGCTATATCTACCTGTGCCGCGATGATCTGATCGGGCAGGCGATCTCGCGCCACAAGGCCGAAGTCAGCGGCATCTGGCACATCGGCATCGAAGAGTCCGACCACCCGGCCACGCCGCATTATGACTACGACCGGATTGCGTCGCATCTGCGCGACCTGCAGGCCGCCAACCAACAGTGGCAAAACTGGTTCGCCGCCAACGCCATCACGCCACTGACCGTCAGCTATGAGGCGCTGTCGCAAGACCCTTCGGGCGTGGCGCACAAGGTTCTGCTGGCGTTGGGTATGCACAGCACTCAGCCCCTCACCGCGCCCAACCGCAAAATGGCGGATGCCGAAAGTGCAGCCTGGGCAATCCGTTTCCGCGCCGAACAACAGGCGCGCGGCGGCTGACCAAGGGCGTGGATCGGCAGAATTACAGGGGATTTTGGAGCGGGTGACGGGAATCGAACCCGTGTCTCTAGCTTGGAAGGCTAGGGTCTTACCATTACACAACACCCGCATTATCAGTTACTTATGGCCCTCTTGGTGCGGTATCTGGCACGTATTTGGCACGGTTCTGATGAAAGGCTGTCTATAGCACTAGGGATGTAGGCGCAAGCCTAGCTCTAGCAGCTCTCGCACTCCTCAAACGGTTTCCGGTGGATGCGGAGGTTTCCTTTAGTCTCAGGTAGTTCAAAGTCAGACACTGCCTCTTTCCGATCTATCACTGTGTCCTTGTACCCCCTCTCATTGCAAAAGCACCACAGAGGGCGTTTAAGACGGCAAACCGTTGGTCGGTCCATGCTGGAAAACGGTCCATAGCGCAAAAATCAGGGTTAGAAGGCACGCGGCGCAATGGTGAGATCAACCTCATCCGTTAGGATCTTCTCGGCGGATGTGCGGTGGCTGCGACGAGCTTTGGTTTATCCACAGGCAGAACCACACGCTCGACTAATTAAATAAGAGTGATTTATTTATGTTGACAGAACCTCTATCTGCTGCACTAATAGACTTCGCCGCCTCGGTTCCAGCCGAGACGGCGAAAAATAAACGACCGGTCAGAGTGGTCGCTTACCGCAAACGAATTTTGCCACTCTCATACCGGTTGTTCAACAGAAATGTTGCGCGTCAACATATTGACCGCACACAGTTGGAGTATCGGAATGAAAAAAATTACCAAAGCGGCCGCTGCAGCAATGTTCATTGCTATACTTGCACCGATCAATATGGCGAATGCGTGCGATCTCGAACACGCTGCCCGCTGCCAAGAAGCGTACTTCTACACGGTCAACACGATTTGCCCGCTCTCCTTCGACCCTGCATCGTGCCGCCAAGGCGCTTTGCTTTCCTACTCCCAGTGCAAAGATAACGCTGGTTGCCGTGGTTAAGTTTGCAGGGGGGCAATTGCCCCCCTGTTCAGTTCTGAATTTTCAGAAACACAAAACCGCCCACTTGGAGCCGATCGGCGCCGGAATTTACTGGAGGGGCGTTTTTCCGACTGCTATTATCCCCGATATGTCGAATTTACGCACCTCCCGCCTGCCCGGCTCTGGCCCGCCCGCGTCCGCCCTCGCAGGGCCTGCGCGCACCAGTTTCCTGATCGTGCCGCGCTTCAACATGATGACGCTGATGACCATGATCGAACCGATGCGGGTCGCCAATTACCTGTCGCCAAGCCCGCTGTATCAATGGGAAATCCTGTCCTTCGACGGCGCAGCCATCACCGCAAGCAACGGCTTTGTCCTCGCGGCCCACCCCCCGGCCGATCGGAACCGGCGCGGCGAAATCATCTTCGTTCTGGGCAGTTGGGGCGCCGAGGAATACGCCAACCGCGACCTGATCGCCTGGCTGCGCAAACAGGCACGCGAGGGCGCACGGATCTGCGCTGTGGAACTGGGCTGCTACCTTGTCGCCCGCGCCGGGCTGATTTCGGGTCAGGCCGTGACGACCCATTGGTCATGGGCCCCCGGCTTTCAGGAACGCTTTGCCGAAATCGACCTGCATGACCAGCTTTATACCATGACAGACAGCGTGATGTCCGTCGCAGGCGGGCTTGCCGGGGTGGACATGATGAACAAGCTGATCTCGGATCAGCACGGCGAGGCGCTGGCGCTGGAGGTGGCCAACCAGATGCTGCACCACCCCGTGCGCAGCGCCGAGACGCCCCAGCGCCACACCCTGGGACAAGCCACCGATCAACTGCCGCCCCTGGTGCGTGCCGCCATCCGCATGATCGAATCCAACGTCGCCGAACCCGTCCCGGTGCCCGACATCGCCGAGGAACTGGGCCTGTCGCAGCGCCAGTTAGAACGGCAGTTCAAACAGGCCGTCGGCTGCACCGTGGTGCAGTTCGGCCTGCTGTTCCGGCTGCAACACGCCCGTGTCCTTCTGATCGCCACCAAGCTCAGCGTGCGCGACATCGCCGCCGCAGCAGGGTTCAACACCCTGTCGCATTTCGCGCATTCCTTCGGCAAATGCTTTGGCCGCCGCCCCAGCGACTATCGCCAAAGCTGGCCGAAAGAGGACGCGATGCCCAGTTGGCCCGGCACGCTGTCCACCTATCTGCAAACCCTGCAGCAGCGGCCGCGCGCCAGGCCCCCTGCGGGTTAACGGAAGGCCGGAATGACCTCTTTGCAGAACAACTCCATCGAGCGTTTCTGTTCCTTCAGCCCCAGCCCGAGGCTGGCGTAATAGATGAACTCATCTACCCCAATCGCCTCATAGGCCTTCAGCTTGGCAATCGCCTCATCCGGCGTGCCGAACATCAGATTGCGGCTCAGCATATCGGGATCGTATTCGGCGCGGTTGCCCAGTTGATCAAACGGGATTTCCTTGGGGAAGCCGTCCTTCACATCGCCAAGGTTCTTGAACAGGTTTTCGAACTGGCTCAACTGCCGCTGCGCCGCGCGGACCGGCACCATCCAATCCTCTTTGCGGTCATAAATCGCGGTGTGGCGCATCATCGCCATGGTCGGGCGCTTCTTGCCCGGGTTGGCGGCCATCGCATCGTTCAGACGGCCCATATAGGCCTCTGCCTCGGCCATGTCGCGGGTCAACGGCCAAGCCATGATCGAACAGCCATTCTTCACCGCAAAATCATAGGTGATCGGCGCGCGCGCGGCGATCCAGACCGGCACCTCCGCCTGCAGCGGCTTCGGCACCGAGGTGGACACCGGGAACTGCCAGAATTCGCCCTTGTGTTCGTAATCGCCCGCCCACAGCTTTTGCACCGCAGGCAGCATTTCCTGCATATAGCGCCAGGCGTCCGACTGTTTCAGCCCCGGCGCCATGCGGTCAAACTCGCGCTGATAGGCGCCCGAACCGATGCCAAACTCCAGCCGCCCGCCCGTCACCAGATCGCAGAACGCGGCCTCACCGGCCAGCTTGATCGGATGCCAATAGGCCGCCACGGCCACGGCGGTGCCCAGACGGATCTTGTTGGTATGCGCCCCCCACCACGTCAGGATCGAAAACGGGTTCGGCGCAATGGTCATTTCCAGCGCGTGATGCTCTGCCGCCCAGACGATGTTGAAGCCGCCCTCTTCGGCCATCTGCACCATCTCCAGCGTGTGACGCGCCACCTCTTCCATCGAAAGGCTGGCATCCATGCGTTCCAAGTTGATTGCGAGTTGAAATTTCATCTGCTGTCTCCTGACCCCATCCCGGGGTATCTGCGTTACCGGAATCCGGCGGTTGGATTGCTGCGCTCAGCGCATGACGAAGGGGTTTGCCATCGGCTGGTCAGAGGTGTTGATCCACACCGTCTTGGGCCGCGTGTAATCGTAAATCGCCTGATAGCCGCTCTCGCGGCCATAGCCCGAACCTTTGATGCCACCAAAGGCCGCGATCGGCGACACCACACGATAGGTGTTGATCCAGACGATCCCCGCCCGCAGCCGCTTGGCCATGCGCAACTGCCGCGCGCCGTCGCGGGTGAACACGCCAGAGGCAAGGCCATGGACAGAGGCGTTGGCCAGCGCCAGAACCTCATCCTCGGTCTTGAACCGCAGCACGCTTAGGACCGGGCCGAAAAGTTCGGTGTCCACGATGGTCATGTCCTGCCGGGGGCAGTCGATGATGGTGGGTTCGTAATAGGTGCCGCCCATGCCCTCGGGCTGTTTGCCCCCGGTCAGCACCCGGCCACCCTCGGCCACCGCAAGGGCCACGTTCTTTTCGATGTTGCGCAACTGGCCTTCAGTACACAGCGGCCCCATCTGGGTTTCCTCCAGCAAGGGATCACCGATGCGGATGGCCTTGGCCAAACCCACCATCCGCCCAAGGAAGGCGTCCGCAATATCCTCGTGCAGGTACAGCCGCGATCCCGCGACACAGCTTTGCCCCGTTGCCCCGAATATCCCGGCAATGGACCCGTTTACCGCGCTTTCAAGGTCGGCATCGTCAAACACGATGAAGGGCGACTTGCCGCCCAGTTCCAGCGACACCTCGGCAAAATTCTCTGCCGAATTGTGCAGGATCTGCCGCGCAGCCCCCGGCCCGCCGGTAAAGGACACCCGCGCCACCAAAGGATGCGAGGTCAGCACCCGCCCGCAAGGATCGCCGTGGCCGCTGACGATATTCATCACGCCCGGCGGAAAACCTGCCGCCTCGAACAGCGCGCCAAACTCCAGCATGGTGGCAGAGGCATATTCCGATGCCTTCAGCACCACCGTATTGCCCGCCGCCAGCGCCGGGCCGATTTTAACCGCGGCCAGAAACAGTTGCGAATTCCATGGCACCACCGCCGCCACCACGCCCAAGGGCTCGCGGCTGGTGAAAACGAACAGGTCTTGCTTGTCGATGGGCAGGGTTTCCCCCATCACCTTGTCGGCGCAGCCCGCGTAGAACTGGAAAAACTCGGCAATGTATTTCGCCTGCCAGCGGGTTTCCTTCAGCATCTTGCCGGTATCAATCGTCTCGGTCCGCCCAAGGCTTTCCGACTGTTCCGCCAGCAAATCCCCCAACCTGCGCAGGCACTTGCCACGCTCGGTCGGCGTCATGCTTGCCCATGGGCCGGTGGAAAACGCCCGATGCGCGGCCTTCACGGCTCGGTCAACATCGTCTGCCGTGGCCTCGGGGATGCGCGCCCAAACCTTGCCGTCGATTGGCGAGGTGCTGTCAAAAACCTTGCCATCCGACGCATCCACCCAGGCGCCGTCAATCAGCATCTGATAGGTTCGAACCTCGGTCATATCGTGGCGCTCCTGTTGTTCCGCCCCCCGATATTGCCGACGCAATTCGCCCATATGTGCGAATTTTCGACATCACATGGCGAAAAATGAAAGACCCTGCATCTTGCTCAATGCGACGACTGCACCTGCGAACAGGGGGGCCGGAATGAACCAACACAAGGAAGTCGTGGGCGCGCCATTGGTGATCAATGGCCGCAAACTGTCACTGTCGCGTGCCATAAGGGCGGGCGATACGGTCTATCTGACCGGCCAGGTTCCCATGCGCGATGGCGCAGTGATGACTGATGGCAGTATCGAGGATCAGACCCGCGCCGTGCTGGACATGATCACCGAAACCCTGCAACAGGCCGGATGCGACCGGGGCGATGTGGTCAAGGCTATGGTCTGGTTGCGCGACCGCGCCGATTTCCCCGGCTTCAACGCCGTCTATGCCGAATATTTCCCCAACGACCCACCCGCACGCTCTGCCATCGTCAGCGACCTGTTGGTGGATGTGCGTGTTGAGGTCGAGGTGATCGCCTGGCGCCCCTTGGATCGCGGCTAAGCCATGGCCCATTCCCCCGACGGCAGCTTTTACACCCTGTCCGGCCCCGCCGATGCGCCTGTGGTGGTGCTGATCCACGGGCTTGGCCTGAACCACGCCTGCTGGCAATGGCTGGCCCCGGTTCTGGAACCGCAGTTCCGCGTGCTGCGCTATGACCTGATCGGCCACGGGCACAGCGCCAATCCCATCGGCAAGGCCACGCTGAAAATGCTGGCGGATCAACTGGCCCGGCTGATGGACCATATCGGCGTGGAAAGGGCCGCCGTGATCGGGTTTTCACTGGGCGGCATGATCGCCCGCCGCTTTGCGCAGGATTACGCCACCCGCACACAGGCGCTTGTCGTCCTGCACTCCCCCCACCGCCGCAGTGAAACGGCCCAAGCCGCCATCCTCGCCCGCGTCGAACAGGCCCGCGCCGAAGGCCCCGGCGCCACGGTCGAGGCGGCGCTGGACCGCTGGTTCACCCCAGCCTTCCGCACAGCCAACCCCGACATGATGCAGCTTGTGCGCGGCTGGGTGCTTGCCAACGATCCCGCCATCTACCCCGCCCTGTATCTGGTCTTTGCCGAAGGCATCGCCGACGTGGTTGCCCCCACCCCAGCGCTGCACTGCCCCACGCTGGTGATCACCGGTGACGAAGATTTCGGCAATGGCCCCGAAATGGCCCGCGCCATCACCGCCGAAATTCCCGGCGCCACCGCCCTGATCCTGCCCGGCCTGCGCCACATGGCCCTTGCCGAAGACCCCGCCGCGATCAACACCCCCGTTTTGTCCTTCCTGCAAGGAGCCCTCAGATGACCGCGATTGATCCCAAAGCCCTGCGCAATGCCTTCGGTGCCTTTGCCACCGGCGTCACCGTCATCACCACAAGACAAGACGACGGCACCCCGCGCGGCTTTACCGCCAACAGCTTTACCTCCGTCTCGCTGGACCCGCCGCTGTTGCTGGTCTGCCTTGCCAAATCCGCCCATTCCGCCACCACCTTCGCCACAGCCCCGCATTTCGCCGTGAACGTCTTGGCAGAGGATCAAAAGGCCGTCTCGGGCCTGTTCGCCTCGCGCGAAGCCAGCAAGTTCAACCAATGTGACTGGCACGCAGGTGCCGGCGATGTGCCGCTGATCGACGGCGCGCTGGCGCAATTCGCCTGCGCCCGCGAAAACCTCGTCGATGCGGGCGATCACCTGATCCTGATCGGCCGCGTGGTGGATTTCGCCACAGCCGAGGGCAACCCGCTGGGATATTTCAAAGGCCGCTACTTCTCGATCGGGCTAGAGGATGGTCTGGTCAAGGCCGCCGCCCAGAACCGCCGGACCCGCGTGGGCGCAGTGCTGGCCTGCGGCGATGCCGTGCTGATGGAGGCTGACAGCACCGGCCGCCTGTCCCTGCCGCTTGCCCCCGGCCCCGCCGCCAATATCGACACCCTGCGCGCCCGGCTTGCCGCGCTTGGCCTGACCGCCGAGGTGGAATTCCTTTACGCCGTCTTTGACGACCGCGCAGATCAGGGCCACGGCATCTATTACCACGGTCAGGTCAGCGGCACCTTGCCCGCCGCCTTTCACCTGATTCCCTTGGCCGATCTGGCCGCCGCCCCCATCGCCCACGCCGCCGAGGCGCAGATGCTGCACCGCTATGCCGAAGAATACAAACACGGCAGCTTTGGCGTCTATCAGGGCAACGAAACCACCGGAACCGTACGCCGCCTCGCGGGCGCCCACTGACAGGAGACACCGATGATATTACCCGAACTGCGCAAGATCGTGACCTATGACGAAGACACCGTTTCCGACGGTGGCCGCGCGGTTTCGCCGCCGCTGCGCATGATTGCCGTCGCCGCCGTGGTGAAAAACCCATGGGCCGGTCGCGGCTTTGTTCAGGATCTTTCGCCCGAAATCATCCGCATGGCCCCGGTTCTGGGCAAACTGCTGACCGATCGTCTGATCGCCCTCGCAGGGTCTGGCGACGCGATCGAGGCTTATGGCAAGGCCGCCCTCTGCGGCACCGATTGCGAAATGGAACATTGCTCGGCCCTGATCCACACCCTGCGCTTTGGCAATTTCTTCCGCGAGGCGGTGGCGGCCAAAACCTACCTTGGTTTCACCAACACCCGCGGTCCGGCCAACACGCAAATTCAGGTGCCCTTGATGGACAAACACGATGCCGGGCGGCGCTCGCATTACCTGACGGTGCAGTTTTCCATCCCCGACGCCCCCAGCCATGACGAATTGGTCATCGCCCTCGGCGCCTCAACCGGGGGCAGGCCGCACCACCGCATCGGCGACCGCTATGCCGATCTGCGCGAAATGGCGCGTGACGTGGACAACCCCGCAGGCGTCTAGAGCGTATCGCGTTTAATCACATTCGGATATTCACCGACCGGGGCGAGGCAGCGTTTTCGAAGAACAACGCGTTCGCCCCGGTCGGTGAATTCAATTGAACGCGACACGCTCTAACCCCCCCGCGCCGCCAGATTCTCCATCAACGCCCTGGTGCCAAAGCGCCAGGGCGCAATCTCATCGCAAGGCCGCACCGTGTTGATCAACTGGCCCAGCGGATCAGAGGCAATCTCTACCCTATCGCCCCAATGGTGGGTGAACCCCTGCCCCGCGCCGTCGCGATCCTTGGTCGGCGCGAACATCGTGCCCAGATACAGCATGAACCCATCCGGATACTGATGGCTGCGGTTGCAGGTTTGCGCCACAATGTCGGCGGGCTTGCGCGAGATTTGTGTCATGTCGGAATGATCCGCCAACGCAAACCCATCTGCGCCCGAAATCCGCAGATGCACCCGCAGCGCCTCCACCGTCTGCAGATCAAACCCCGCATCAAACAGCCGGATGAACGGCCCGATGGCCGCAGCGCCGTTGTTGTCCTTCGCCTTGCCCAGAAGCAGGGCCGACCGCCCCTCGACATCGCGCAGGTTCACGTCATTGCCAAGCGCCGCGCCGCAGATCACCCCGGTGGAATTGACCGCCAGCACCACCTCTGGCTCTGGGTTGTTCCAGTGCGAGGCGCGATGTACCCCGATATCCGCCCCGCAGCCCACCGCCGCCATCGGCTGCGCCTTGGTGAACACTTCGGCATCGGGGCCGATGCCAACCTCCAGATACTGCGACCACATTCCCGCCGCCTGCAACAGCGCCTTGACCTCTGCCGCCTGTTCAGATCCCGGCACCACGCCGCGCAAACGCCCGCCCAGCCGTTGCGCCAGCTCTTGCCGGATCGCATCGGCCCGCGCCGGATCGCCCTTGGCGCGCTCTTCAATCACCCGCTCGATCATGGAACCGGCGAATGTCACGCCTGCCGCCTTGACCGCCTGCAGATCACAAGGCGCCAGCAATTGCCCCAGATGCCCCCGGTTTGCGCCCTGATCCAGAAAGCCATCCAACGGCCCCAACACCGGAAAGGCCGCCGTCAGATCGGCCAACAGCGCCTCACGCTCCAACAGACCCGACATGGTTGCGGCCAGGCCGGACAGATCGAAAACGTCGCCGTCACGCAGCAGAACCGGGCACGGCCCGCCAACCGCGTCCGACCACACCCGCCCGACCAGAACCGCCGACGCATCCACAGGCAGAATATCCGCCGCCCCAAGCCTTATGTCCTGCCCCGCCATTTCCGCCCCCCGTATTGCCTTTGGCCCATAAAGCAGAACCGGCGCAGCCTTCACAAGCCGTCTGCACCTGATGCGCCCTGCCGCCTTTCATCTGTTCTCAAATATCCTGGGGGAGTCCCGGGCCTTGGCCCGGGACGGGGGCAAAGCCCCCTATGCCTTGATCCGCGCGTTGGTCGGATCATACAGCGACCCCAGATGCAGTTTGGCCGGAACCCGTTCCGAGGCGACTTCCAGTTCATACCGCCCCGAGGTCAGCCAGCCTTCTTCCACACCATCCTTGCGGCGCACAAATCCATAGCCGATGGGCTTGCCAACCGTATGGCCAAACCCGCCCGAGGAAAGCCAGCCCACCCGCTCGCCATCGCGGTAGATGGTTTCGCGGCCCAGCAGGATCACATTCGGGTCGTCCACGGTGAACCCGGCCAGCCATTTCTTCACCCCGCCCGCCTGTTGCGCCGCAACCGCCGCGCGGCCGATGAAATCCACATTTGATTTCATCTTGCAGGCCCAGGCCAGCCCGGCCTCGACCGGCGTATGGTCCGGCCCGATATCCGCCCCCCAGGCGCGATAACCCTTTTCCAGCCGCAACGTCTCAATCGCGCGGTATCCCGCATTGACCAGCCCCAGATCGGCCCCCGCCGCCATAAGCGCCTCGTACACCGTCACAGCCACATCCGTCGGCATGTGCAACTCCCAGCCGAGTTCGCCCACATAGGTGACGCGCAGCGCCAGCACCGGGCAAGAGGCCACCGAAATCCGCCGCGCCTGCCCAAACGGGAAGCCTGCATTGCTCAGATCATCCGGGCAGACCCGCGCCAGGATCTCCCGCGCCTCCGGCCCCATCAGCGACAACACGGCAGAGCCAGAGGTTACATCGACCAACTGGCAGTTGCCCGTCAGGTTCCGCGAAATCCAGTCGAAATCATGCGTGGCAAACCCCGTCCCGGTGACGATGTAAAACTCATCCCAGGCCAGCCGCGCCACCGTCACATCCGCCTCGATCCCACCCCGCACATTCAGCATCTGCGTGTAGATCAAACTGCCCACCGGCCGGTCCACATTCCCCGCCGCGATGTAATTCAACGCCTTTGCCGCATCCGGCCCTTTCAGCGTAAACTTGGCGAAACTCGTCTGATCAATCAGCACCGCCGCCTCGCGCGCCGCCTGATGTTCGCGCCGCACCTGATCCCACCAGCCGGGGCGCTGATAGGAGTAACGGTCCACCGGGATTTCCCCGCGGGGAATATCGGCAAACCAGTTCGGTCGCTCCCACCCCAGTTTTTCGCCAAATGACGCCCCCGCCGCCTTCAGATGCGCATAGAGGGGCGAGCGCCGCACTGGCCGCGCCGATTTCATCTCTTCCGACGGCCAGGCGATGGTGTAGTGTTTGCC
>CAMFLG010000029.1 GCA_945957495.1 uncultured Pseudorhodobacter sp.
GGTTCTGATCCTGTCACTCGCCGTGGCGCAGATGGCAGCGGCCGAAGGAACGAACGTGGCCTTTGGCGGGTTGCGCGGCGACACCACCCTTCCGGTTGAGGTGAAGGCCGACAGCCTGAACGTCAGTCAGGCCGACGGCACGGCGGTGTTCACCGGCAATGTGCTGGTGACGCAAGGCGAAATGCGGCTTAGCGCGACCGAGATCAAGGTGGAATATTCCGCCGACAAGACCGGCATCGCCAAGCTTTACGCCACCGGCAAGGTGCTGCTGGTCAACGCCAAGGATGCGGCGCAGGCGGATCAGGCCGTCTACACCATCGCCACAGGCGAGGTGGTGATGTCAGGAAACGTCCTGTTGACCCAGGGTCAGGCCGCCATGTCGGCAGAGAATCTGGTGATCGACCTGACATCCGGCACCGGCAGGCTGGAAGGCCGCGTCACCACGACCTTCACGCCGGGAAAGAACTGATGACGGTGGAACACCCCGCGACCGAAGGCGATCTCAGCCTATCGATCCAACACATCCGCAAAAGCTATAAACGCCGCCCGGTGATCCGCGACGTTTCGCTGCGGCTGGATCGCGGCGAGGTTGTGGCGCTGCTTGGCCCGAACGGCTGCGGCAAGACAACCTGTTTTTACACCATCGCGGGGCTGGTCACGCCGGAAAGTGGCCAAGTCATCATCGACGGCCGCGATGTGACCTCGCTGCCGATGTACCGCCGCGCCCGGCTGGGCATCGGCTATCTGCCGCAAGAGGTGTCGATCTTTCGCGGCCTGTCGGTGGAAGACAACATCATGGCCGTGCTGGAGATTCGCGAACCCGACCGCCACAAACGCCGCGAACGTCTGGAAGAACTGCTCAGCGATTTCTCGATCACCCATTTGCGCCGCGCCTCGGCGCTGGCCCTGTCGGGGGGCGAACGCCGCCGGGTTGAAATTGCCCGCTGCCTTGCCGCCGATCCGAAATACCTGCTGCTGGACGAACCTTTCGCCGGGGTGGACCCGATCGCGGTGGGGGAAATCCGCCACCTTGTTCACGACCTGAAATCGCGCGGCATCGGCGTGCTGATCACCGACCACAACGTGCGCGAAACGCTGGAAATCGTGGATCGCGCCTATATCCTGCATGACGGCGTGGTGCTGAAAACCGGCACGACGGACGAGATCGTGCAGGATGAAATGGTGCGCCGCGTCTATCTGGGCGAAAATTTCCGCATCATCTAGCGCCTGTCCCGGTCTGATGCGAAGCGCCTGATCTAAAATACGGTCTGGCCTGTGCAAGAGGCACCAGTTTTAGAACCATCGGGCATCGAACACGATTTTGCGCAAGTTTGAAACCTGTGTGACAGCGCTGTTGACAAGTGGCCCCATGCATCCCCAAATGATAAGGATGCGAGCCTATTGCGCCTTGTCCTTCCAGACCAAAGCGACCAGTCACTGGCCCCGCGTCTGGCCGCGATTGGCCTCGTTAACCCTCTATAAACCAAAGCAAGTCAACCGCGCCGGGAGTACTGGGCGACATTGATTTATGACTCAAGAAGGAGGTATCATGCGCTATCAGATCAGCGGAAAACAGATTGACATTGGAGAGGCTCTTCAAACCCATGTGAAGGCCGAACTGGGCGAGGTGGTCGAGAAATACGCCCAACGTCCGACCGAGGCGATCGTGGTCTTTTCCAAGTCGGCGCATGAACATGTCTGCGAAGCGGTCATTCACCTGTCCACCGGGCTGACGGCGCAGGCCAAGGGCCACGCGACCGAAATCTATGCCGCCTTCGAATCCTGCCGCGAGAAAATGGACAAGCAGTTGCGCCGCTACAAGCGCCGCATCCGCAACCATCACAGCGCACGTCCAGACCCGGTTGAATTCGGTGGGGCCGCGTCCTATATCCTTGCGCCAAGTGAAGAGCCGGAAGATGACGACGTCAGCGACCTGCAACCAATCATCATTGCCGAGATGGAGACGAAAGTTCCGCATCTGACGGTGGGTGAGGCGGTCATGCAGTTAGAACTGAGCAGTCAGAAGTTTCTGGTTTTCCGCAATGAAGGAAATGCGGGCGTGAACGTCGTATACCGTCGCGATGACGGCAATATCGGTTGGATCGACCCGCGCAACAGCAAATAACGCGACCGGCCCCCGGCAGCGCTAGAACGAGAGTGCCTGATGGATCTTTCAAAACTTCTGATTCCAGGGGCTGTCCGGGTTTTGGGCCAGCTGACCAGCAAAAAACGCCTCTTCCAGGAATTGGGAGAGGTGGCTGGTCAGGCCTATGGCCTGAATTCTGCACGGGTTGTGGACGGTTTGCAGGAACGCGAAAGCCTGGGGCCAACCGGCGTGGGCAACGGCATCGCCCTTCCGCACGCGCGGCTGGATGATCTGGACCGGATTTTCGGTATTTTCATCCGGCTGGAAAAGCCACTGGATTATGAAAGTGTGGATCGCCAGCCGGTAGACCTGATCTTTGGGCTGTTTGCGCCAAAGGATTCCGGGGTGGATCACCTTAAGGCGCTGGCGCTTGTGTCGCGCACCATGCGCGACCCCGCGGTCTGCGCCAAACTGCGCGCCAACACCGACCCGCTGACCATTCACGCCATCCTGACCGAGGCGCGCTCACCTTCCGTGGCGGCCTAGAGCCTGTCTGGTTTTCATAGAAACATGCGGATCGAAATTCGCGGTCGAGCGCAGCGAGAGGCAGCGATTTTCGATTCCGTGATAACCAGACAGGCTTTAAATGGTTTTGCGTTTGATCCGGCGCACCGGATAGAACGCAAAATAGCCCGCGTCGGGATGTCTTGGTGTGCCCTCAACCTGTTCCAGATTGCAGGCAAACCGCTTCAAGCCTTCCAGTTGCCAAAGCCAAAGCCGGTGTAATCCCGGGCATAGGCGTCGCGCGCCAAAGCCTCCAGATCGGGGCCATACAGCGTTTCCAGATCGTAGGGATACTGCTCTTTGCTGGGCGGCAGCGGCTGCGCGGGCAACCCCACCTCGGAGGCCAGATAATCCAGCCCGCTTTGCAACTGATCCTCGCGCAGCACCATGTCGGGGACTTGCAGATACGAAAACCCCTGCACAATCGCCCCTTGCGAGGCGAATTGCGCCAAGGTCCGCAGTTCGGTCCGCCCGGCAAAGATGTGCTTGAACAGCTCCAGAAACACCTTGAACCCCTCGCGGAACTCCCCCTCGGTTTCAAAGCTTTTGCCCTTCGGCGGCAGTTGAAACTTGTGCACCCGCTTCAGATAGGGGCGCAATTCCGGCATCCATTCCTTTTCCAGAAAGTCGCAATAGGTCGCATAGGCCCGCGCCAACGGATGGCGCAGCACGGTAAAGCTGCGCTGCCCGGGATGCGCCTCTTTCCATTTTCGCAGCGCGGTGCGGTCCAGGCCGTTCATCACCGGACCATAGGCCTGCAGCCATTTCTTGACCTGCCGTTCCGGCCCGGATTTCACCGGCATGAACAACAACGGCGCTGTTTCGCTTACGACATATTGCTGCAGATTGGCAAAGCGACGCGGTTCGAAATTCGGTTCATGCGACTGGTTGAACCAATCAATCGTCGCCAGCGCCTTGCGCATCTCGGCAGGGTTGGCGACCTTTTCCTCGATCGGCTCGGGGTTTTGCTTCTTGAACCGGAACACCAGATTTTCCAACCGCGCCGGAATCCCCAGAAACGCGGCAAGCCCGTTCAGCACATCCATGTCCAGCACATCATCATAGTCGATGCGGAACGCCGTCTGCCCTGTCACCTGCAAGGCCCGCGTCAGTTTCGCCTGATACTGGGTCAGATCGTCAATCCGTTGCAGAAACTCTGACAACTCGAACGTCGGGCGCACGGTTTTCAGGTGTTTGGTATTTGCCAGCCACCACTGATCGCTTTGCTTGGCGATTTTCCAGCTGATGAAGCTTTCCAGCTGGTTGCGGGTCAGAATGATCTTGGCGCAGGTCTGATCCTGCATCACCAGATCAAACACCCGCGGGTCGTGATCCGAGAAATAGCGAAACCCTGCCAGCCCGTCCGTCTGATCGCGCATCGCCCGCAAGAACCCCGAAGGATCGGCATTGCGCCCGGCCAGATCAACACCGAACAGCTCTTGCTTGCCCTCACCGCCGATGAAAAACGGGTTGAACGCCTCGCCATGGCAGGTCACGCCCGGCAGCGCATTCAGGTTCGACTCCAGAAAATTGGACCCGGTGCGCATTTCGGCAAAGATGACGAATGATTTGAATTTAGGCACTTATTTCACCAGATAGGGGCGGCTGCGCCGTTGCGTCGGGGCGCGCGGGTCGTCCCCGGTGGGGAAATCCCCCATCAGCACCGGCTGCATGCCCTGATTGCGCAGATTTTGCAGGAACTGGCCAAAACCCGTCAGATCGGCCAGTCGCGGCGCCTCGGTCAAGCGGCGCATCGCGCGCGGGCTGATTTCATCAACGATGGTTTGCAACGGTTCCATCGGATTTTCCACAAACTCGGCCAGGGTCCATACCCGCACCCGCGCCTTTACCCAAGGGCTGCGCAGGATGGCCAGAAACTCTGCCTCGATCTTCTGCAGCCGCGCCGCCTCTTTGCGGATGTCCGAGAAATTGCTGTTCGACCGGAACAGCGGCACCGACCAGCCGCCGGAAATCACCGAGATTTGCGCGTTGGGGTCGCCCGCCATGAAATACTTCAGAAACTGGTTGTCGTCCGGCCCGAACTGAAAACACTGGCGTTCACCACGGGTGTTCCAGATCAGGTTGGTCAGGAAACTGGTGGGGTTGTAATCGCGCATCGTGGCGCTGTCGCACAGCGCCCCATTGTAAATCGTCTCGCCCCCGGCAAACTGGACCCGGCCGGGCGCAAACAGATGGCCATGCACCCGCGCGCCGGTGGCCTTGCCCAGCCATGTTTCGAAATTCTCGAACAGTTCTGCAAAGCCTTCAAACACCGAATAGGGCATGGCGGTGCGGCCGTTTTCCCAATTCTCGTTCGGATGCCGCGACTGCATATAAAGGCCAGAGCGCCCCTTGGTCCGCCGTTCAACGGCCTTGGCGAACAGCCGGTCAATCTTGCCCGGGTTCGGCTCTGCCGCCGTCTGTGCCGCGCCGCCGGGGGTCAGGAAAGCGCCATACAGCTTGTTGGCATGCGGCCAGATCTTGCGCGCGACAAAGCAGTCAGACCGGCGCAGCAACTGCAGATGGTCGTCATAAAAGATATGCGGCTTGCCCTGAAAATCGAACTTCGACAGGGTCAGCGACCGGCTTTCCACATGCGCAGAAACCTGCCGCACCATGGTCTGAAAGTAACTTTCATCCGGAATCCAGACCCGGCGGAAATAGCGGTCGATTTCCTCCCGCTCGGGGTTTTCCAGAATGGCCGACAGGGTCTGCCGCGTCAGGCACCACCATTGGCTGCCCAGATGCGGCACGATGCCCTTGGGAATGCGGCGGCGGAAATGCAACCGGCGTTGCAGGCGCACATAGCCGTCAAACAACCGGCGATGCTTGCGCCAACTGAACGGAAACCGCAGGGTAAAGCGTTCCACATCCAGCCCGCCAATCGTCCAGCCGACATCCTCGGTCGTCACCGATTCGATGAAATCGGTGCGCGGGCGTTCGTCCAGATAGGCCACCAACTCTTCAACCGGGCGCAGGGGCAGGCATGATCCCGATGCCAGATAGACGTGCCGCACGCCTGGAAACTCGCGCAGCATGATCGCAGAGGCCTCTTGCGTTGCCCCCACAATCCCCCAGGTGCCCCATTCGCAGGCGTGGCGGCCGGAAAAGCGGATGTTGGACATATCGGACAGCGCCTTTTTCAGCCCGTCATAGGCGCTGCGCTTGACCCGCCGATCGACATGAATCACCACCGGGCAATCACGGCTGGCCCAGTGCCGCGCCACCTGCGCCGCCCGGTCCAATGCCGTGTGGCACAGCATGACAAAGCCAACCGTCATGCCCAGTTGCCTTTCGACATTAACCCCAAAATCTCCAACTGCCGCCAGTTGATGTATTTCTCGCTCCACTTGCACCACAAATCGGGCTGGGTGCTGATCCCTTCCCGATAGGCGCGGTATTCGTGGCTGTTGGCATAATGCTGGCCGCGCTGCATCTCTTCTTCGGCCTTGGCGGCAAATGTATCAAGAAATTTCGCGTGCAGCAGACAGCCAGAGGCCTTTTCCCCGCCCCATTCATCGTAAACAAGGTTCAGCCCGCGCGGCAGCAGCATGTGGGTCGAACTGACATAGGCGTAATCGCGATCCCATTTCACCAGCGGAATCTTGTTCAGCGCAGGCGCGCGCTCTGGCAGATCGTGGAAGAACATCCGCGCCCGCGGACCACCCTGAATCCACAGGTTGCCGTATTTGCGGTTGCGCTGGATCACATAGTTGCCGCTGTCGAAATAGGGCGCAATCTCAAACGGGTCTTGCCCCTCGCGGTAGGGCATCAGATCAAACGGCCCTTTGGGGTACATATCCAGCAGCATCGCCGAAAACGACTTGATCGAACTGGCGTCCAGCCAGTCGGTCAAAGCCCGCAGCGGGCGGCTGTCACAGAACGGGTAAACAAAAAACTCATCCGGATCGACAACCAGCGTCCAGTGCCCATGCGCATATTTGCGCTGCAGCCAGTTCAGCCAATCCACGCCAAAGCGCGACCGTTTATAGCTGTGCTTGGTGGTCCAGATCGACACATCCGGCTGACTGGCCAGATATTCGCGCGACCCGTCATCGCTGTCATTGTCCACGAACAGGAAATGCGAAACCCCCATTCCCCGGTAATATTTCAGGAAATAGGGCAGGCGCACCCGTTCGTTGCGCAGGGTTGAAAACACCAGAATGTCGTCTGCCGCAATCTGATGCGTGCGATCCACAACCGGACGCAATTCCCGCCGCTTGCGCAGGGCGCGAATACGCCAGCGCTTTCGCGCCAGCCGCAGGATATATTGTGACATCACGCCCAAGTTAAATCTTTACCTGCTCTGCCGCCGCCCGTTCGACCTTGTTATCATACTTGGTCAAAGATGATCATAAAATGAACCCGCCAACTTGGCGGAATCTTTACTGTGTCCGTCAGCGCCCGGGGCTTGGTCCAGCCCCGGATTGTTTCCAACCAAGAATAACTGTCTGAAGGCTCTAGGTAAACTGCGTTCTCCCCAAGGATTTCACGAAACACCGGAAGGTCAGAGGCGATGACCGGCGTTCCCAGCGCCGCAGCTTCGACGGCGGGCAGTCCAAAGCCTTCGGCAAAGCTGGGGAACAACAGCGCCTGCGCCCCTTGCAGCAAAGCCGCAACCGCGCCATCGCTCAGGCCCGCAACCTCGTGGATCGGCGCGTCGGATGGCAAATGATCCAACCGGTCGAACACCGCCGCATTCGACCATCCTCGCCGCCCGACGATGTAAAGCTTTGGCGCCGGGGCGGGTAGATTCTGCCAAACATCCAGCAACATCAGATGGTTCTTGCGCGGCTCGATCGTACCCAGACACAGAAAATACGGCGTCCGCGGCGCAAAGGGCAGTTCTTGCGGCACTGGTTTCGGCACCGGCACGCCCAAGGGTGCCACGATGCCCGGTGGCACCCGGCCAAACCCGGCAAACTGCGCCTCGGTTGCCGCCCGCGCCGCCTGGGTCGTGTGGATCACCCGATCTGCCTGCTGCGCCACCACGCGCATCTTGCGGCGAAACGGCTCAACACTGTCCGGGCGGGCGAATTCGGGATGATCCAGCGGGATCGTATCATGCACCAGAACCGTGATCGACCATCCGGCGCCCCGCACCTGCCGGAAGCTCGCCGCGTCCAGATTGGCATGACCGACGTTGAAATAGCTGCCCCCCGCCGGAAGATGCCGCAGCAGCATCCGGCGCAAGCCGCGCCGCGGGCACCGCGCCACCGCAGCCCGGCGCAGGGTCGCCTCTGCCGCAGCGCGAAGGCGGTCATGGCGATAGGCGATGCGCCCGATCAGATCCGGCTGCGCCATCGGCGGCAGGTCCGCCAGCAACCACCGCATCCCGGCACGGTCCAGCAACAGAAACCCAAGCGCGCTGCGCACCAACCCGAAGGCCGGAGCATCCATCGCCAGAACCTGCGTCAGATAGGCGAATTCAACCCGGTCAACCCCGGTCATCGGCCCCCGTCCCCAACGTGACATCAGCCGCGTCAGGTCCAAAAGCCGGGCCGAAGCCATCTGGTTACTGCGCTGCCTTCTGCAGGGCGATCATATCGTGCAGATAGGTCGAAAACTCGTCGCGCAGATCGGGGCGCGACAGCGCAAAGGCCACCGTCGCCTGCAAGAAGCCCGCCTTGGATCCGCAGTCATAACGCTGCCCGACAAAGCGGAAACCATAGACACTGCCGTCATTGGTTTCTTCGGCGATGGCGTCGGTCAGCTGGATTTCCCCACCCGCGCCTTGCTTCATCTTGTTCAGGTTGCTCATCACTTTTGGCGTCAGAATATAGCGACCGATCACCGCCAGATTAGACGGGGCCTCACCGGGTTTCGGCTTTTCAACCATGCCCTTGGCGCGAACGACCGACCCCATGTCTTCGTCAATATCCAGAACGCCATAGCTAGAGGCTTTGGCTGGCGAAACTTCCATCGCCGCAACCATGTTGCCGCCGGTTTCGGCATAGGCTTCCATCATCTGCTGCAGGCAGGGCTTTTCCGCCGCAATCACGTCATCGGGCAGCAGCACCGCGAAGGGCTCATTGCCGACCAGACGCTGCGCACACCACACCGCATGACCCAGACCCAAGGCGCGGTTTTGCCGCACATAGGCAATGGCGCCGCTGTCCATGTTGGTATCCTTCAGAATCTCCAACAGGTCGGTCTTGCCAGCCTTGCGCAGAGTATTCTCAAGCTCGGGCGAATGATCAAAATAATCTTCCAGCGCAGACTTGCCGCGTGCTGTCACAAAGATGAACTCCTTGATGCCAGCAGCCCGCGCTTCGTCAATGGCGTATTGAATCAGCGGCCTGTCAACCAAAGTCATGATCTCTTTCGGAATCGACTTGGTCGCGGGTAGAAAGCGCGTCCCCATGCCGGCGACAGGAAAAATCGCCTTTGTGACCTTCTTAATCTTCATCTGATCAACCTCTTTTGCGTCGTATCGCTATACGAATCGCCGAACCTGCAGGTGCCAGCGAACCCCTTTGCGCTCGCAGCATAATTGCCGCACTAGCGAATGTGCTAGCATGACGGCCCCATAATGTCACCCGGTCACGCGCGAGGAAAGCTCAATTTACCGGACGAAATCGGAAAATTCGGTTCATTTCGTCGCGGATGCGTTGTGAGAACGGCATAAGGCGCAGCTTTGCGCCCGACCGGACGCTTTGCCCGAACTGCCCGCCGGTTTGCAGCCAATAGCCTTCGGGGCAAAAGATGTGTTGATGGCGCCGGAACCCGGGCGACAGGCAAAAGACCGTAACGATCCGCCCCGCTGCAACCGCACGACGCGCCTCTGCCAAAAGCCGCGCCCGGCGCCACGACCGTCCGGCTATCACCAGCCCTGCGCGCGGCCCGGTTCCGGGCAGGCGCAGAAACTGCGGCTGTTCTGTGGGGGCAAGCGGCTCCAGCGCCGCCACTGGCCGCGCCAACCCATCGGCCCAGCCAAGGTGCAGCCCCTGCATCAACGCCTCTGCCTCTGGCGTCGTCAGCCGCCCGGCCCTGCGATGCGCCGCAACCCGGTCGCCTTGCTCTTGCCACAGCCGCACCCGCGCGGCGTCAAGGTCGCAATCCGGCGCATGGCGGCGCAGGAACACGGCGGTGCTGGCAGCAATCTCTGAAAGGTCCAGCGGCACCCGGTCCGGTCTGCGCCGGGCGCTGGCCAGATAGCCGTGATGCACCTGCGCCTCTGGCACAACCGCCGTCAGGCCCAAGGGGGCCAGCCGCAGGTTGACATCGGCTTCGTCCAGAAAAAACCGCAACGCGGCATCAAAGCCGCCGATCTGCAACAAAGCATCGCGCCGAAACGCGCAATTCGTGCCTTGCGTTTTCACAGCCCGTTGCGCGGTCCCGGCGTGCAGAGTCACAGCATCGGCCTCGAACGGGTGATCCTGGGCCAGCGCATCCACCTCGCAGGCGCGCCACTGATAGGAAATCCCGTTGCGGCCCCGCACAAATCCGGTGGCGGCCACGACCCGGGCATCGCTGAACGGCGCCACCAACCGCGACAGCCAACTGGGTTCCGCCACCGCATCATCGTCAATAAAGGCCGCCACCGTGCCCGCCGCCTGCAGCAGCCCCAGATTGCGCGCGGCAGAGATATTGGCCGCGTCAAACGCCGTAACCTTCGCGGCCAACCCCTCAGCCTGCAGGGCGTCCCCGGCCATACGCGCGGCCGCCGGATCGGCGACCACGATCAGTTCGACCTGCGGGTGATCCTGCTGGCGCAGCGCGGTGATACAGCGCAACAGCGCCTCGGGCCGATGTCGGCTGACCACGATCACGCTGACCGGCAGCGCCGCCATCAGCCCATTTCCGCCAGCATCGCCTCTAGGATCGGCACGTCAGAGGGGTTGTTCAGTTCCCAGAACGCACGCCCTTTGGCCTGCACCTCGACACACAGCACCTTGCGGCTGTTTTCAAGGAACCGCAGCTGTTCCAGCCCCTCCAGCGTTTCCAGCGGGCCAACCGGCCATGCCGGATAGGCCCGCAGTGCCGCCGGACGATAGGCGTAAACCCCGACATGGTGAAACACCGGTGTCGCGGCAGCATCGGCATAGCCTGCCCCGGTATAGGGAATGACTTCTTTCGAGAAATACAGCGCCCGCATCGCCGCATCGAACACCGCCGTCGTGCCGCCCACCCGGCCTGCGCGACGGTCGGCCAACAGCCCGTTCAGCGCCCGCCCGTCACAGCGCAGCACCGGCGTGGCAATATCGGCGGCAGGGTCAGCCCGCAGCCCGGCCACCAGCGCCTCGACAAACCAGGCCGGGGTCAGCGGCGCATCGCCCTGCAGGTTCACCACCACCTCAAACCCCGGCAGAAGCGCCGCAACCTCGGCGCAGCGTTCAGTGCCATTGCGCGCCTGCGATGTGGTCATCACCACCTCGGCACCAAAACCCTGCGCATGATCGCGGATGCGGTCATCATCGGTGGCCACCACCACCCGATCCACCCCCGCAACGGCCATCGCGGCCTCCCAACTGCGGCGGATCAGGGTTTTCTCGCCATCCGGGCCGCGCAGGGCAACCAGCGGCTTGCCCGGATACCGGGTCGAGGCATAGCGGGCCGGAATGGCAAGCAGAACGCTCATTTCTTCAGATCAACGCCCGGGGCATAGGCGATGAAGAACGGGTTGTCCCAGCCCGCTTTGCCATAGGCCAGCGGCGTGTGGTCATCAAACCGCACCACCTGCCCTCCCGCCCCGCGCAGCACCGCATCCCCCGCCGCGGTGTCCCATTCCATCGTGCGGCCAAGGCGCGGGTAAAGATCGGCCTCGCCCGTCGCCACCAGACAGAATTTCAGGCTGGACCCTGCCGATTTCATATCCTTCACCGCGTATTTCGCGATGTAGTCATCCGTCGCCGCATCGCGGTGCGATTTCGACGCCACCACCATCAGCGCCGCATTGTTGGGTCTGGATACGGCCATCGGCACCAGATCGCCGGTCACATCCTTGTCAAAGGCACCGATTTCTTCAACCGCATCGCCCCCCGGCAGGGTGTAGAACAACCGCCCCTGCGCCGGGGCATAGACCACACCGCGCAGTGGGATGCCGTTTTCCACATAGGCGATGTTCACGGTGAAATCGCCGCGCCGCTGCACGAATTCCTTGGTGCCGTCCAGCGGATCGACGATCAGAAAGGTCGAGGCCGTCAGCGCATGGCTGTCGGCCTGCTCTTCGGTGATCAGCGTCACATCCGGGAACGCCGCGCGCAGGCCTGCCGAAATCAGCGCATCCGCCGCCTCGTCCGCCTCTGTCACCGGACTTGCGTCCGACTTGGACTTCACATCGAAATCCGGGCTGTTATAGACCTGCAGAATGCGGTCGCCCGCCTCCAGTGCCAGACGACGGATCACGGGGATCAAAACGGTGAAGTCCATGGTATCTCCTGCATCCAACGCCACAGAACTGCCGCGTTGTTGATTAATATTGTCTACGCCCTTATCATGACTTGGAAAGGGAACAGCAAGATTTCCCGGTATAATTAGGGTGCATGCCCTTCGTGACGAGGTTTGCAGTCCATGTTTCGCCCCACGATCAACAAATCAGCCTCGGCGCGCACCTTCGCGATGCTGGAGCTTATTTTTCATGTGGCGGTTCGAAATGTGCGCAAAACCCATGGCAATGCCGTCGTGGGACTGCTGATGGCGATTGTGCAGTCGCTGCTCTTCATCGGTGTGATGCTGTTTCTGTTCGATGTGTTGGGGATGCGCGGGACGGCGGTGCGCGGCGACTTCGTGCTTTATATGATGTCGGGCGTGTTCTGCTTTATGACACACACCAAAACGCTTGGTGCGGTCGCTAAATCGGATGGCCCGACCTCGGCGATGATGAAACATTCACCGATGAACACCATCGTCGCTGTCGCCGGTGCCGCCTTGGGCGCGCTTTACCTGCAAACCCTGTCCGCCCTCTCGATCCTTTTCCTGTATCACGTCCTGTGGACGCCCATCACCATCCACGAACCGGTGGGCGTGATGGCGATGTACCTGCTTGCTTGGGCCTCGGGGATCGGCGTCGGCATGATCTTCAAGGCGGCAACGCCCTGGCAGCCAGAGTTCTTCTCGATCGCCACCATGCTATACTCCCGGATGAACATGATCTTTTCCGGCAAGATGGTGCTGGGCAACAACCTGTCGAACCGCCTGCTTGCCCTCTATGCCTGGAACCCGCTGTTTCACTGCATCGACCAGTGCCGTGGTTTCATGTTTGAAAACTACACCCCGCACAATTCGTCGATCACCTATCCGGTCGTGGTGACAACCGTGCTGATCATCCTTGGCCTGATGGGCGAGAATTTCACCAAGAAACACGCCTCTGCCAGCTGGAGCGCGCGGCGCTGACACCCGCGTTCTGCGGGTCTGCCAACGCCCGCCATCGGGCACGCTTTGCCGTTTTTGGCGACGCTTGCGCCACATGCGTGGTTTTCATCACAATCATTGTGGCTTCCATGCGCCACAGTGCTTGCAGGGCCAATTTCACCTCCCTATATACGCCCAGAAGCCGGAACAGGCGCTGGCCTTTTCGGATCTTTAATGGGATCGGGACGGAATGCCAGTTTGGGTTCCGCCCCACAACATCGCCGAACGAAAGGACTACACATGGCCAAAGTCATTGGTATTGACCTCGGGACGACCAACTCTTGCGTCGCCATCATGGACGGCTCGCAGCCCCGGATCATCGAAAACTCTGAAGGCGCACGCACCACGCCGTCGATCGTCGCCTACACCGAAAACGAACGTCTGGTCGGCCAGGCGGCCAAACGTCAGGCTGTCACCAACGCCTCGAACACCATCTTCGCCGTCAAACGCCTGATCGGGCGTCGCCATGATGATCCGGTGATCATCAAAGACCAGAAGAACATGCCCTACAAGATCGTCAACGGCGGCAACGGTGACGCTTGGGTTGAAGTGCGCGGCGAGAAATATTCGCCCGCTCAGGTGTCCGCCGTCATCCTGCAAAAGATGAAAGAAACCGCCGAAGCCTATCTGGGTGAAACCGTCACCCAGGCCGTCATCACGGTTCCGGCCTATTTCAACGACGCCCAGCGTCAGGCCACCAAAGACGCGGGCAAGATCGCCGGTCTGGAAGTGCTGCGCATCATCAACGAACCGACCGCGGCCGCACTGGCCTATGGCCTTGACCGCAAGGAATCGAAAACCATCGCGGTTTACGACCTTGGCGGCGGCACCTTCGACATCACCATTCTGGAGATTGACGACGGCCTGTTCGAAGTGAAATCCACCAACGGCGACACGTTCCTGGGGGGTGAAGACTTTGACATGCGCATCGTCAACTACCTCGCGGATGAGTTCAAGAAAGAGCATGGCGTTGATCTGTCCTTGGACAAGATGGCCCTGCAACGCCTGAAAGAGGCGGCTGAAAAGGCCAAGATCGAACTGTCGTCCTCGACCCAGACCGAAATCAACCAGCCGTTCATCTCGATGGACAAGAACACGGGCCAGCCGCTGCACCTTGTGGTCAAACTGACCCGCGCCAAGCTGGAATCGCTGGTGGATGACCTGATCAAAAAGTCGATCAAGCCCTGCAAGGACGCGCTGAAAGACGCGGGCCTGTCCATCGGCGACATTGACGAAGTCGTGCTCGTCGGCGGGATGACCCGTATGCCGCGCGTGATCGAGGAAGTGACCAAGTTCTTCGGCAAGGAACCGCACAAGGGTGTGAACCCGGATGAGGTTGTGGCCGCGGGCGCCGCCATTCAGGCGGGCGTTCTGCAAGGC
>CAMFLG010000030.1 GCA_945957495.1 uncultured Pseudorhodobacter sp.
ATCTTGTGGCCCCCGCCCTTGATCAGCAGGCCTTCGGCGGCGACGCGGTGGATGGCGGCGCCCAGATCGACGCCGGTAACAGAGCGGGCAGAGCCTTTGCCCTCGGCCCCGTCAAAACCGATCACCACGGCGGGGCGGTGGGTGGCCTCTTTCAGCCGGGCGGCGACGATGCCCACCACGCCGGGATGCCAGCCTTCGCCCGCGGCCCAGACCAGGGGGCCATCCAGACCGCGCGCCTCGGCCTGCGCCATGGCCTCGGCGCGCACCGCCGCCACGATGTTGCGGCGTTCGGTGTTCAGCACGTCCAGCCGTTCGGCAAGGGCCGTCGCCTCTATCGCGTTGTCGGTGGACAACAGCCGCGCGCCCAGATCGGCCTGACCGATGCGGCCACCTGCGTTGACCCGGGGGCCAAGCAGGAAGCCCAGCGCATAGGGCGTGGGGGCCTGATCCATGCGAGAGATGTCGGCAAGGGCGCGCAGGCCGGGGCGGTCGCGGCGCGCCATTACCTTTAGGCCTTGCCGGACGAAAGCGCGGTTCACCCCGATCAGCGGAGCCACATCGGCGACGGTGGCCAGCGCCACAAGGTCAAGAAGCGCCATCAGATCAGGGCCTTGCACGCCATCGGCGCGCAGTTGCCGGTTCGCCTCGACCAGCATCAGGAACACCACAGAGGCGGCGCACAGATGGCCCAGATCGCCGTCTTCGTCCTGACGGTTCGGGTTGACCACGGCAAAGGCCGGCGGCAGTGTTTCGCCGCCCAAGTGGTGATCCAGCACCACGACATTGCATTTGGCGGCGGCAATCGCGTCGTGGGAGAGGGTGCCGCAATCGACGCATAGGATCAGGTCATGCGCGGCACCTAGGGCGGCCATGGCGGGCACGTTGGGGCCATAGCCTTCGTCGATGCGGTCGGGGATATAAAGCGTCGCCTGCGCCCCCATGGCGCGCAGCCAGATGATCAGCAGGGCTGCCGACGATCCGCCATCCACGTCATAATCGGCAAAGATTGCAATGCGTTGCCGGGATTTCACCGCCTGCAGAAAGCGGGCGGCGGCAGCGCCCATGTCTTTTATCCGCAGCGGGTCGGGCAGAAGGTCGCGCAGTTGCGGGGCAAGGAAGGGGGCGGCGTCTTGCGGTGCTATGCCGCGCGCCACCAGGATCGCGCACAGCGCCAGCGGCAGGCGGGTGATCTGCGCCATCGCCTCGGCCAGACGTTCGGCCTCGAGGCTGGGGCCGATCCAGCGGCGGCCGGTGAGCGAGGTTTCGACGGACAGGAAGGCGCGTTGGGTCATGGCATTGGGTGTGCCCGAGACGGCCGGGCAGAGCAAGCCCCGCAGGGGGCTTGCCGGAATTTTCGCCAAAATTCCGCGCGGGGTTTCCGGGCGGAAATCGGCTAAGCCCTTATTTCAGCGGGCTTCTGTAGGACATGCGGCGGACCGATCCGGTTTTGGAGCGCATCAGGATCGTCTCGGTCGTGACCCAGCCGGGTTCGACCTTGATGCCGTGCAGGATCGAGCCTTGGGTGACGCCGGTTGCGGCGAAGATCACGTCGGCGGTTACAAGCTCGTCTCGGGTATAGATGCGGTTCAGATCGGTGATGCCGGCCTTCTTGGCGCGGGCCTTTTCGTCATCGTTGCGAAACAGAAGCTGGCCGTAAAACTGCCCGCCCATGCATTTCAGGGCCGAGGCCGCCAGCACGCCTTCGGGTGCGCCGCCAGAGCCCATATACATGTCGATGCCGGTAATTTCGCTTTCGGCGCAATGGATTACGCCCGCCACATCGCCGTCGGTGATCAGCCGGATCGCAGCACCGGTAGAGCGGACTTCGGCGATCAGGTTGTCGTGGCGGGGGCGTTCGAGGATGCAGACGGTGATCTCATCTGCGGCGACGCCTTTGGCGCGGGCGAGGGCGCGGACGCGTTGCGCGGGGCTCATGTCCAGCGTTACGGTGTCGGGGGCAAAGCCGGGGCCGATGGCGAGCTTTTCCATATAGACGTCGGGCGCGTGCAAGAGGGTGCCGCGCGGGGCCATGGCAATGACGGTCAGGGCGTTGGGCATGTCTTGGGCGGTGAGGGTGGTGCCTTCCAGCGGATCAAGCGCGATGTCCACCGCCGGGCCGTGGCCGGTGCCAACCTCTTCGCCGATGAACAGCATCGGCGCCTCGTCGCGTTCGCCTTCGCCGATGACCACAACCCCGGCAATATCCAACAAATTCAATTGGTCACGCATGGCGTTGACGGCGGCCTGATCGGCGGCCTTTTCATCGCCGCGCCCGATCAGTTTGGCCGAAGCGAGGGCTGCGGCCTCGGACACGCGGGCGAGGCCGAGGGAGAGCAGGCGGTCCTGAAATTCTGAGGCGTCAGCCATGGTAATGATCCTGGGTGCAAGGGTTTGCCCCCCAATAGCCCCGGGCGCGGGGTGGGGCAAGCTTGGTGGCGCTAACGGCAGGACGGAAAGCCCTAAGGTTCTGAGAACGGGCCATTAATCGCGCGAAGAGCGAAAAATCTGACGTATGTTTTGCGTATGCCTGACGTATGCTTTGCGTGCATACGTTTGTGGGCTGATGGCCGCGTTAACCATAATGCGCGAATCGGGCAATCTGGGGCGTGGTCCCGGCGAAGACGGAGGCTTCACGCCCCCGCTGACCCGGCCATATCCTTGCGGATCTGGCGTTCGGCGCTGACGATCTTCCACCGGAAGATCGTCCGGGCGCGCCTTACCCCTTGGGATATTTGCGCTAAGATGAAAACTGGCGCTGGTGATCTGGGCGCCGCAGCTTGCCTAGACCTCTTCGATGCGCAGCGCCACGGGGGCGCCGACCAGCACGCCGGTGGCGGCAAAGCGGGCGACGGCGTGGTCGATATCGTCGCGGGTAGCCTTGTGGGTGACGATCAGAACCGGGGCGTTGACGCCTTGGTGGCCGTATTGGCGCATCTGGTCGATGGAGACGCCAGCCTCACCCAGACAGGTGGCGATTTTCGCCAGCGCGCCGGGTTTGTCCAGCAGTGTCATGCGCAGGTAATAGCTGGCGGGCGTTGCGGTTTTGGCGGGTTGTGCTGTGGCAAGGGTGCTTGCCGGTTGGCCGAAGGTCGAAAGCCTGAGGCCGCGCGCGATGTCCAGCACATCGGCCATCACCGCGCTGGCGGTGGGGCCCATGCCCGCGCCCGGGCCGCGCAGCACGATCTGACCCACGCTGTCGCCTTCCAGCACGACCATGTTGGTGCCGCCCTGCAACTGGCCCAAGGGGCTGTCGGCGGGCACGAGGCAGGGGGTCATGCGCTGTTCCAGGCCACGGCCTGAAAGCTGTGCCACGCCCAGAAGCTTTATGCGATAGCCCATGTCGGCGGCAAGGGTGATGTCGTCGATGGAAATGGCGCCGATGCCTTCCAGTTCCACTGCGTCAAAGTTCACCTTGGTGCCAAAGGCGATGGCGGCGAGCAGCGACAGCTTGTGGCCGGCGTCGATGCCGCCGACATCAAGGTTCGGGTCAGCCTCGAGATAGCCAAGCTGGCGGGCCTCTTCAAAGACCGCCTCGTAAGACAGGCCTTCGTTCTGCATCCGCGTCAGGATGTAGTTGCAAGAGCCGTTCATCACCCCCATGACGCGGCGCATCTGGTTGGCGGCGAGGCCTTCGGTCAGTGCCTTGATCACCGGGATGCCACCGGCAACGGCGGCCTCGAACCGGATCACCCGGCCTGCGGATTCGGCGGCAAGGGCAAGTTCGTGGCCGTGATGGGCAAGCAGCGCCTTGTTGGCGGTGACGACATCCTTGCCAGAGGCGATGGCGGCCTCGGTCGCCTGTTTCGCGGCACCTTCGTGGCCGCCCATCACCTCGACAAAGATATCAACGTCATCGCGTTGGGCCAAAGCCACCGGATCGGTTTCCCAGGCATAGCCGGACAGGTCGGCGTCGCGGTTTTTGGAACGATCCCGCGCGGAAATGGCGGTGATCTGCACGGGCCGTCCGGTGCGGGCGGTGATCAGATCCGCATGGCTTTGCACGATTTTTACCACGCCAATGCCAACGGTGCCAAGACCGGCAAGACCTAGACGCAGGGGGGCGGCGGGCATGGACATTCTCCGTATCAGATTTGGCTGCAGCCTCGTTAGCCGAAGGCGGCGCGGGGTGCAACGCAGGCTTGGTTGTTCGGGTGGCTATTGCTGTGCGCGCAAGGCGTTGGCGCGGGTGTTCAGGGCGCGGGTCTGCGCGGCCAGCGGATCATCCGGCGGCGGGGCGGTGACGGTGGCGGCGGTAAGTTCGGCCGAGGTCAGCAGGCCCGGTGTTTTCAATGCGGTTTTGGATGCGGGTGCATCCACCTTGGGGAAGGGGGCGCAGGCGGCAAGCAAGAGGCAAAGGCAAAGGGCGCGCGTCATGGGCATACCATAGCGCGCGCCCGGGGGAGTTCAATGCGTGGTTGGCGGCGTTTGGCCGCTGGTGAGCCGGTTTGCCTGCTAGTGAGCCGGTTTGATAAACGTGCCGTTGCGCAGTTCGGTCATCGCCTGCTGCAGCTCTGCCTTGGTGTTCATCACGATCGGGCCGTGCCAGGCGACGGGTTCCTGAATCGGCGCGCCGGAAATCAGCAGGAAGCGGATGCCGTTCGGGCCGGCCTGTACCGAAATCTCATCGCCTTTGCCGAACTCGATCAGGGTGCGGTTGCCCGACAGGTCGCGGATGTTGAGTTCCTCGCCCTTGTATTCCTTTTCCAGAAGCACCCCGCGCGGATGCGCCGCGTCGATGAATTTCCCGGCACCTTCAAAGATATAGGCAAAGGCATGGCGGCGGGTGTCGATTTTGAAGGTCTTTTTCTTTTCCGGCGGCACGAAGATATCAAGGTATTGCGGATCGGCGGCGATGCCATCGACCGGGCCGGTCTTGCCCCAGAACGATCCGACGATCACCTTCACGATAGTGCCGTCATCATCCATGATTTCGGGAATGTCGTTGGATTTGACATCCTGATAGCGCGGCGCGGTCATTTTAAGATGCGACGGCAGGTTGGCCCAAAGCTGAAAACCGTGCATCTGACCCTTGGCGTTCCCTTTGGGCATTTCCTGATGCAGGATGCCCGAGCCTGCAGTCATCCATTGCACGTCGCCGCCCCGGAGGGTGCCGCGATTGCCCAGACTGTCGCCGTGTTCGACGGCACCGGCCAGAACATAGGTGATGGTTTCGATGCCGCGGTGCGGGTGCCAGGGGAAGCCTGCGACATAGTCTCGCGGTGCGTCGCCGCGGAAGTCATCGAACAGCAGAAAGGGGTCGAACTGGCTGGGATCGCCAAAGCCGAAGGCGCGGTGCAGATGCACGCCTGCGCCTTCGATATGCGGGGAGGCAAGGGATTGGCTGGTAACTGGACGAAGTGACATGGCGCGTCTCCTGTTTGCGATGCGGCAAAGGTAGGCGCGCCCCGGGCTTGGCACAAGTCGCGGCTTGCGGAAGGCTTCTGTGCGTAAATGCAGAGATTGGCCAGATTCAGGTGCAGGTCACGCCGGTCAGGCAGATCTTGGGCACAAAGCGCGGGCGGGCCACAACGAACTGCTTCATCACCCGGTTGCCGATGTTGATCGAAAAATCGCCCATGTCGATGTCGAAGGGCGGTGTGTAGTCGACCTCTGTTTCCACCAGCATGACATGGTCGCCATCGGCCATCGTCGGGATCTGCGAGGCAAGGTCGGCAATGGAGGTGGTGGTGAGTTGCGGCAACGCGTTGTTGGGCGAGCGGGACCATTCGACCTGGTACTGCTTTTTCGTCGTGCTGTAGGTCACGCTGGTAACGCGCATGCGCACACCTGTCGTGGTGCCGACGAGATAGGACATCAGGGTCTGCATGCCATCGACATAGGTGGTGGGCAGCGTCACCATTTCGCGCGAAAGCATGTCTGACACGGTGTAGGCGGCCTTTTGCGAAATGTTCACCGACCGGAACGCATCCCAGTAGACGAACAGCGCCAGATAGGCCCACAGCATGAAGGGCAGCACGATGACAGCCTCGGCGACGATAGAGCCGGTCTGGTCGTTGAAGAAGCGTTTGAGAAGCGCGCGCATCGGGTTTCCTTACGACGGTTCTGTCACGAAGGCGGACACCGCGACGACGGCGTAACCGCCTTTGGCATCTTTGGGCAGGGCAAGGCCAAGGCCCGTGGTGGGGAACATGGCATCCTGCACGACGCAGACGCGAACCAACATGATATCATTCTGTTGGCCGATCTGCAGCGCCGTCACCGGCTGCACGTCTTCGCCGCGGTCAACGCAGGTGACACCGGTGGATGGCATGCTCCAGGTGGAGGTGCTGACGCGGGTCATTTCGATCATGATGTTGGCTTGGCAATCGGCAAGGATCACCGTGCGGTTGCAAATCTCGGTCTTGAGCATGGCGGCGTCGGGCATCGGATAATGGCCCAGGCGCAGTTCGCGCATGGTGATGTCAACCGCCTGTTCCAGCATGATCTGGCGCGTCATCAACAGGCCGCTTTCGAAAGAGGCCATGAAGATGGTGATCAGGATCGGCACCGTCAGCACGAATTCAATCGTGGCGGTTCCATCCTCGCGCCGGAACGCTTTGAACAGGCGTTTGCACAGATTAATCATTGTGTCAGCCTCAACTGACTGATGTTGTTGGCGATTGAACGGAAGGCAGAGGTGATCTGCAAGCCGGTCGCGTTGAAATAGTGCCCGGCCGAGGTGGCGCAGTTCTTGATCTGGGTCTGGCCGTTGGTCGAAGCCTCGAACGCGATGCCGTAGACGATCACCTCATTCGATTTTGCCTGATTGCAGGCGGCCTGCAACTGGGTGTCCATCGTGGTGGTCGCGGTCTGGGTGCGGAAGTTCGCCATCCAGGTGTTGTAATAGTTGGTGCGGGACGAGCTGGACGAACCACCCAGCGCCCGCGCGTAGAACTGCCAGGCGACATAGGCCACGCGCGACGTGCTCCACACCTGTTGCCACGTTTGCTGGACATAGGTGCCGTTGTTTTTCGAGTTGCTCCACGGCACGGCCTGCCATGTGCCCAGATGCGGCACCCAATACTTGTTCGAGCCCGACACGGTGGAATGATAGACGGAATAGTTGCCGTCGCTGTTGCTTTTGTAGATCGGCGCCAGACCGGATTTGTAGGGTGCGTTGATACGTTCTTCGGCGAAGTTTTCGCCGTCCGTCATCAGGACGATCACCTTCATCGCCTCTTTGTCATCATACTCAAAGGGGCGCCCCGACAAGGTGGTGGGCATCGCCCCCGCCGTGATCAGGCTGGTGTACATGTTGCGCGCGCCGGGATCGAGCAGGGCCAGACCCCATTTCATGCCCGCGTTGATCGAGGTGGCGCCGATTGCGGTCAGCGCGTCGATCTTGGTTTTCAGGGTGGCGATGGTCTGGTTGGGCAAGGACACCTGATTGCCCAGGTAGGCCGGGCACCAGACGTTGGCCACGGACATGGCGCCGTTGCTGGAATCCGTTGGCGTGACATAAGAGGTCGATTGGCTGGTGGTGCTGTAGGAATCCGAATAGGTCGTCATCGGCAGCGCCGTCGTCGTTGAAATCCCCGGGGAGCTGTAGGTTGATGCAGGCAAGTCAATGCAGGTCGAGTTGGTGATGCCCGGGTTGTCGGTGACGTTGTATTTTGCCAGCAAGGTGGACGGCAGGTTCACCTGACCGTTGAACGGCACGATCCCGATCGAGATGCGCTTTTCCGGGTCCGAGGACAGCACGGTGTTGACGAATTCCTTGGCGGCCGATTTGAGGTTGGTCAGGCGGCTGTTCGAGGACATCGAGCCGGACACGTCCAGCACCAGCATGATTTCCACGTTGTTGATGCGCTGTTCGGCCATCGAGTGGCCGTTGGCGTCCAGATCTTCGATGCCCATCATGTGCAGGAAATAGGGCTTGGTATCGGCAGAGGCGTCTGCCGAGACGTTGCGGAAGTTCAGCCCCTCGGTCACGGTCACGTCCTTGAGGTAGCTGGTCATGCCCGCCTTGGCAAAATAATCATTCACCACCGACTCTGGGTCGAGCGTCTGGCTGAGCGAGGCCGAGGCCAGCGTGGCGCGGTCCAGGGTGTTTTGCAGCGTTGTGCGGGTGGACTCATACCGCATGATGTCCACCGCAAGGCCGCCCATCATAATCATCATGACAACAAGCATCAGCGCCAGCAGCGTCAGCGAGCCATCTTCTGAACGCCGGAACCCAGCGATCGCGGAAACAACCCGGGGTTGACTCGCGTCTTGAGATCGTTTTGCTATCAGGTATCGCCTTGGCATTGCGGGTCTCCAAGCCACCGACTTCCCCGCGTTTTGCAGAGAATTTCAGAGGCGTTGCTTTCATTGACCTCGCATATGGTCGCTGTCCTGCGGCGAAAGTTTGGCACCTGCTTGCCGGATTGTGGTGGAAAAGTGGCGAATACCGCGTTTTGCAACTACGCAATTGCACAAATGCAAAATTGATCCCGAATTGACGACATTCGGTTGCAGCAGACCCGGCCCGCACGGGCCAACCGGGGCCCGGACTCTGGGGAAGTGATTCGGCTGAGAGGCGGCCTTCGCGCATCGATCCAGTCCCTTGGGCGGGGGTTATTCGGTAAGTTTCAGCTGGGTGAGGTTGCTGGCGATGGTGCGGAAGGCTGTCTGAATGCCCAGTCCTTGCGCGTCAAAGTAGTGCGCTGCGGAACTGGCGCAGGACAAGATCTGCTTTTGCCCGTTCGCCGGTGCCTCAAAGGCGATGCCATAGATGATCACGCCATTTGCCTTGGCCTGGGTGCAGGATTGCTGCAGCTGGCTATCCATCGTGGTCTTGTCGGCGAAGGTGGCGTCCATCGTGTTCATTGCGGTCGTATAGGCGGCAGAGCCCATGGCGCGGCCATAGAACTGCCAGGCGACATAGGTCAGGCGCAGGTTGGCCCAGATGTCTTTCCAGTCCTGCTGCACCACGCCCTTGCCAGAGTCATAGGCGGCGGCCTGCCATTTGCCGGTATGGGGCACCCAGAACTGGTTGGTCCCTGCCGAGGCCGGGCGGCCTGTGGTGTGCCTGATCGAATAGCGGCCATCGCCGGTGCTTTTGTAAATCGGCGATGCGCCGGTCTTGTAGGCATCGGTGATGCGGTCATGGGCGACGTGTTCGCCGTCGGTCATCACCACCAGAACCTTCATCGCCTCTTTGTCGCTATAGTCGAAGGGGCGCTGCTTGAGTTTGGCGTCCATGGCGCCTTCGGCGATGAATTCGGCAAACATCGGGCGGGCGCTGGGGTCCAGCAGGGCGGTGCCCCATTTCATGCCCAGCATGATCGAGGTGTTCCCCCCCGCCTGCAGCGCGTCGATCTGGCTTTGCAGCGTGGCCTTATCCTGCGAGGGCAGGCGTATGATGTTCACCGTGGTCGGTTTGCAGAAGGCGCTGGAATAGTTCGGCTTGGCATAGCTGGTGTTGGTGGGGGCGACATAACCGCTGCTTGTGTCGGTGCCGTTGGCGGTATCGGCATAGGCCATCATCGGGATGGCAAGGCTGCGCGACAGGGCCAGGCTGGAATAGGCGCTGGTGGGGATTTCCAGGCAGTTTACGTCGGCCACGCCATGCTGATTGACGGCGTTGTATTTGGCACGCAGCACCGGGCCAAGGTTGACCTGCGCGTTATAGGGCACGATCGAGATCGCCACGCGCTTTTCCGGATCGGAATCCAGCATGGTGGCAACGAATTCCTTGGCGGCGGTTTTCAGGTTGGCGATCTTGGTGCCGGACATCGAGCCTGACACGTCGAGGACCAGCACAATCTCGACATTGGTGATGCTTTGCAGCGCCGCCGAGTGGCCCCGCGCGTCCAGTTTCGGAATGCCCATCAAGGGCAGGAAATGCGGGTTGGTATCGACCAGCCCGTCAGAGACGACGTTGCGCGAATTCAGCCCTTGCGCGACCTGAATGTTCTGCACGCTGTCGCCCAGATCCATCTTGGCCATGCAATCCTTTACAACCGCCGTTGCATCCAGGCTTTGCTTGAGGCTGGTGGCCATCAGGGTGCAGCGATCCAGCGAATTCTGCAATTGGGTCCGCGCGGTTTCATAGCGCATCAGGTCCACCGCCAGCCCACCCATCAGCAGCATCAGCATGAACAGGATAAGCGACAGAACCATCAGCCCGCCGTCTTCGGCCCGGCCAAAACGGCGAAGGGATGCGGCCAGCAGGCCCATGCGGGAAACGGGAATAGGGGCGGTTGTCACGGTATCATCCTTCACATTCTGGAAAGGATGCTGCCCCCGCAAACACATCCTTTCGCCACACCGCTGCCCAGAAGTTGTGGCAAAATTGTGGCAAGAACGGCCATGAGGAGGCAAAATCGAAAGTCGTGGAAACACTGGGAAACAGGCAAAGCCATTGTCTCGCGCGCCGCAACAGTGGTCCGGCAACACCTGCGGCGGGATTGGGGCAAATGTGACCAAATTGGACGAATCCGAATCACCTTTGCGCCACATTCGGCCAAAACTGGCGTTTATTTTGTGCTGATTTTTTGTGCGATGCACGTTAAGCAGGGTCAGGCGCATATCGCGTCTTGCCGGTTGAGAGACGGCAAAAAGGGAGGATGACTATGAGTGTCGCAGGGGAACCGAGTTTCCGCGAATCCGTCGATCTGATGTTCAAGCAGGCGACTGCGTTGATGGACCTTGGCCCAGGTCTTCAGGAAAAGATCCGGGTGTGCAACTCGACCTATACGGTGCGGTTTGGCGTGCGCTTGCGCGGCAAGATCGAAACCTTCGTCGGGTATCGGTCGGTGCATTCGGAACATATGGAACCGGTGACGGGCGGCATCCGCTATTCGCTGGGGGTCAATCAGGACGAGGTCGAGGCGCTGGCGGCGCTGATGACCTATAAATGCGCGCTGGTGGAGGCGCCGTTTGGCGGATCGAAGGGCGGGCTGTGCATTGATCCGCGCGCCTGGGATGAACACGAACTGGAACAGATCACCCGCCGCTTTGCCTATGAGCTGATCAAGCGCGACCTGATCAACCCGGCGCAGAACGTGCCTGCCCCGGATATGGGCACGGGCGAGCGGGAGATGGCCTGGATCGCCGACCAGTACGCGCGGATGAACACCACCGATATCAACGCCAAGGCCTGCGTCACCGGCAAGCCGCCGCATGCGGGCGGGATTCAGGGCCGGGTCGAGGCGACCGGGCGCGGTGTGCAATATGCCTTGCAGGCGTTCTTCCGGCATCCCGAGGATGCGCGGATGGCCGGGCTGTCGGGCGATCTGGACGGCAAGCGCGTGGTCGTGCAGGGCCTTGGCAACGTGGGTTATCACGCCGCGAAGTTCCTTTCGGAAGACGATGGCGCCAAGGTTATCGCGGTGATCGAGCGTGACGGCGCGCTGATCGACGAGGCCGGCATCAACATTGAAGAGCTGCGGCAATGGATGAGCCGCAACGACGGGCGGCTGGCCGGGTATCCCAAGGGGCAGCATATGGTGGATGGCGCCCGCGCGCTGGAACTGGACTGCGACATCCTGATCCCGGCGGCGATGGAGGGGGTGATCCATCTGGGCAATGCCGCCAACATCAAGGCACCCTTGATCATCGAGGCGGCGAATGGCCCGATCACCTTTGGTGCCGATCAGATCCTGCGCAAGAAGGGCTGCGTGATCATCCCCGACATGTATGCCAACGCGGGCGGGGTGACGGTTTCCTATTTCGAATGGGTGAAGAACCTGAGCCATATCCGCTTTGGCCGGATGCAGCGGCGGGCGGAAGAAGCGCGCTCGCGGCTGTTGGTGGAAGAGTTGGAGCGGCTGTCGAACGATCAGCATCTGGGCTGGCAGTTGTCGCCCGACTTCAAGGAGAAGTTCCTGCAAGGGTCGGACGAATTGGCGTTGGTGCGGTCGGGTCTGGATGACACGATGCGGGCGGCCTATCACGCGATGCGCGAGATGTGGCATGGCCGAGACGACGTGCATGATCTGCGGATGGCGGCCTATATCGTGTCGATCAGCCGGATTGCCGCGACCTACAAGTCGAAAGGACTGTAAGGGTAGGTCGGGGTTTACCCCGACTCTGCGTGCAGCTTGCGCCAGAGTCGGGGTGAACCCCGACCTACGGGTTGCTGACAGTTTCTGTCAGCAGGCCTGAGCGATACCTGTGCCATCAAGGCAGAGGGAGAGTGCATCATGGCAAGTTGGATCGGCGTGGCTGCGGCCAATCATGTGGCGCGGGGGCGGGCGGGCGGGTTCATGCAGGTGAACCACGGCAAGGCCGCCCCCCTGCGGCGCATCAGGCCGGGCGACATCGTGGCCTATTATTCCCCGGTCGAGGTGTACGGCACCCGCACGCCGTTGCAGGCCTTTACCGCGATGGGGCGGGTGACGCCGGGCGAAGTCTATGTGGGCGATATGGGCGGCGGTTTCACGCCGTGGCGGCGGGATGTGGCGTGGTTTGACAGCCACCCCGCGCCGATTGCGCCGCTGTTGGATCAGTTGGAACTGACGGCGGGCAAGGCGAACTGGGGCTATCCGTTCCGCTTTGGTCTGCTGTCTGTCAGCGATGCCGATATGGCAGTGATCGCCGCCGCGATGGGATGCGGCGGCGCATTGGTGCAGGGTCAGGCGGCCTTGTGATCCTCGTAGTCGTGGTCATGCGTATGGACGTGGCCAGACCGCTCTGCCGCCGCGCGCCGCAGGATTTGCAGGGCCGAGGACAGGAACAACCCCGCCATCAGGGCGGCGACGATCAGGTCTGGCCAGGCGGTGCCCGTCACCGCCACCAGCACAGCGGCCACGATGACGGCGATGTTGCCCACCGCGTCGTTGCGCGAACACAGCCAGACCGAGCGCACGTTGGCGTCGCCGTCGCGCCACTGCATCAGGATCACGACCGAGGCGAGATTGGCCAGAAGCGCCATGACCCCCACGCCGCCCATGATGCCTGCGCGCGGCACTTCGGGCCCGAAGAACTGCCACAGGGTTGACCCCAGCACCCACAGACCCATCGCCGCCAGCGACAGGCCCTTGATCTGCGCCACCCGCGCGCGCACGCCAGCGGCGCGACCAATCGCCCAGAGGCTTAGGCCATAAGTCATTGCATCGGCAAAGAAATCCAGCGCGTCGGCCTGCAGGGCGCGGCTGCCCGACAGCGCGCCTGCCGACATTTCGACCGCGAACATCGCGGCATTGATCACCACGACGGCGATCAGGGCGCGGCGGTAGGCGGGGCTTGTGCCATCAAAGCAGATGGCGTGGTCGTGATTGGCGGACATGGGCAGGCTCCTTTTCTTTCGCTCAGCCCCCGCGTAACATCTACAGTGACTGTAGGAGCAAGCGGAAAAATGCGGGATTTCACCATTGGCGAGGCGGCGGATGCCAGCGGCGTGAAAGTCAACACAATCCGGTTCTATGAAGAGCGGGGTTTGCTGACAAAACCGCCGCGAAGTGAGGGCAACCGGCGCCTCTACGATGCCAAGGCATTGGCCAGGCTGCGCTTTATCCGCCATGCGCGCGATCTGGGTTTTGATCTGGCCGCGATCACCGAGTTGCTGGATCTGGCGGGCCATCCCGAAGCGCCCTGCGTGGCGGCGGACAGCATTGCACAGCGCCAGATCGTCGAGATTGATCGTCGCATCCGGCATCTGACGGCGCTGCGGGGCGAATTGCAGCGGATGGTGGCGGCCTGCGCGGGCGAGGATGTGGCGCATTGCCGGGTGATCGAAAGCCTTGCCGATCACAGTCATTGTGAGGCACCGCATCAACCCGCTTAACCTGCGACGCCAAATGTCGCGGATGTCATAGTTTTGCGCCGATGGCTGTTGAATAACCCGGGCAAAGCGGGTTCACTTGCCCGCAAATGGTGAGGGGCTGCGAGATGCGCTATTCCGGGTTGAAGGTTATCACCGAAGGGTTGTTTGGCAACAAGGGCTGGAAGCCGGTCTGGCGCGATCCGGCGCCCAAGGCCGAATATGACGCGGTGATCATCGGTGGCGGCGGCCACGGGCTTGCCACGGCCTATTATCTGGCGAAAAACCACGGACTGACCAATATTGCGGTGCTGGAGAAGGGCTATCTCGGCTCTGGCAACATCGGGCGTAACACGACGATTGTGCGTGCCAATTACTACATGCCGGGCAATTCCGAGTTTTACTCGCATTCGCTGAAGCTGTGGGAAAAGCTGGAATCAGAGTTGAATTACAACGTGATGCACAGCCAGCGCGGCCAGTTGATTCTGGCGCATTCGGATGGGCAGCGCGACACGCTGGCCCGGCGCGGCAATGCGATGATCAACCAGGGTGACGATGCCGAGTTGTGGACGCGCGAGCAGGTGCGCGACTTTGCGCCCTATATTGATTTCGAAC